>CALEZK010000555.1 GCA_937928585.1 uncultured bacterium
CTATCGTATCGTATGCCGCCTACCTTTGGCAGACGGTTTGGCCTTTCGGGCTCGCCGCTTTTTATCCGCATCCTTTCGACACCATTGCCATGTGGAAGGTGGTGCTTTCACTTTTCCTGCTACTTGCGATTACCGCCTTGGTCCTGCGCTATGGCTCGACGAAACGCTACCTGGTCTTTGGCTGGTTTTTCTACGTCGGTACGCTTGTGCCCGTCATTGGTATCGTACAGGTGGGCAGCCAGTCCATGGCTGATCGCTACGCCTATGTTCCGCTTATTGGTTTCTTTGTCCTCGTCGCGTGGCTTGGCAGTGATGCGAAAACTACTTTACGAAAACCGGCAGCCATATTCGGCGCCCTATCAGTCGTGTTGCTCTCAGTTCGCACGATCAATGAATCGCCTCATTGGCGGAACGGCATCACGCTTTGGGAACACGCGGTCGAAGTGACGTCCAACAACTATGTGGCACACAACAATCTCGGTACCGCCTACAAAAAAGCGAAGATGGTCGACAAGGCGGTCCCGCACTTTGTCGAGTCTCTGAAGTTCCGGCCTGGCCACCCGGGCGCTTTGGTGAATCTGGGTCAATTGATGCTCGACCAACGGAATGTAGCCGAAGCCGTCTCGACTTTGGAGAAGGCCGTTCAGTCCAGCCCAGGCCATGCAGTGGCACAGTTCACGCTTGCGACCGCATATTTTGCTGCGCAGCGATTTGACAAATCGTTGGAGCACGCCAAGATAGCGCAATCCCTATCACCGGGGGACGCCAAAATCTATAATTTGCTAGGAATCCTGAGCGACGTGCAGGGGCGGCGGGAGGAAGCAATCCAGTATTTTCAAACCGCGCTGCGGATTAATCCGGGTCTACGTAGCGCGGAAACAAACCTCCAACGGGTGCTTTCCAAGTAATCCACCCAGAGGGGCCAACCTATTTGGGGGAGACCGGACGGGAACCTCCCCCCAAGTCCCCGAAAAAACTTCTGAATCTTTTTGTCGCGTTTGCAGAAGAACTGGTCTATACTCCGAAGGTCTTGGGTGACGGTGGCTTGGGTTGCGGTAGACGGAGAAGGAAAGCCGTGATTTACCGGTCGACCAATCGTCTGATATTACGGGAATTCCAGGAAGAAGATTGGCGCGATATCCACGAATACTCGTGCGATGCGCGCTTGACCTATTATTTGAACTGGGGTCCCAACACGGATGAGCAGACCAAAGCGTTCGTCAAGCGTGCCATCCGACATCAGTCCGAAATTCCCCGCACCCACTTTGAACTCGCCATCGTAAACTCAGAAGCCAACCGCATCGTCGGGAATTGTCGCCTTGTCTCTATCGTTCACCGGGATAGGTCCAGCGAACTGCATTGTATCGTCCGGCGCGAAGATTGGGGCAAGGGATTTGGCTCCGAAGCTATTAGCACACTCCTTGCCATCGGATTTGAAGATTTCAAACTGCATCGCATCTTTTCCGTTGTTGATCCGGAAGATGCCGTCAGCGCCCGGGTCTTGGAAAAATGTGGTTTTCAACGGGAAGGCCATTTGCGTGAACACCTTTGGGTTAAGGGCCAATGGCGCGATTCACTCTTATACGCAATATTGGATTACGAATGGGCACAGCAAACCGGCAGGCCAATTGAATTGGAACTCGGAGACCCTGTCTTGTAAGGCCTTTCATCGAAGAGGAGACTTTGCCATGCGTCGGAAGTTCAACCAGCGTATAGCAAATTCGTGCGTCCGTTTCACTATAGCCGTTTCTTCGGCTCTTCTCTCAATCACGCCCTCGTTTTCAGATTCCATTTCGGTAAATGGCAAGACATACACTGACGTGATTGTTCGAGAAGGTGCGGCAAACTTCTTCATTGCGACACCAGAAGATGGAAAAGTCGTAAGCTTCCCCAAGTCGTCGGTTGATGCGTCAACGGTTCGTCTCAGTGAGCCTGCAGTACGCGCGGAATTACAATCGCAGTGGGAGCGCAATGCGGGCTATGTTCGCGCCGTGCGACGTCCAACTGAACTGCCGGCAGCGATTGAAGTAACGCGCGAACCCGCTTCTCCACCCGTTTTGACCGCGCCGCCAGATCCAGCCTACGCGAATGGTGCCTACATACCTGTGCCCGCGGCTTCACGCCCACGAAACGTTTCAGCACGGCCCATGTCAACGCGCTCCAGCCATGTCCTTATGGTAGAAGGGGATACCTTGCCAAAGATTATCGTTCAGAATCCCGGAGGGCGCAGCGGTGCACCATCCATCGGAGGCGGCGGGACATTTGGGGGGCAATTTGGTGGTGGTGGCGGCGGTCTTGGCGGTGGTGGACTTGCCGCAGGTGGCGCTGGCGGCGTTGGGGGTATTGGCGGTGCTGGAGGGCAAGGACTCGGAGGCGGAGGCGCCTTCGGTGGGGGTGGCCCCGTCCAAATCTCGAACATCAGTCAGCTTTTCAGCACGATCGATGACCGCCTAGTCGGTGAGACGCCAGCAGTGATTGGATCCCCCACACTTGGAGGCGCCACGCCAATTCGCAGCACTCGAAACTAATTTTAATGATTTCGTTGTAAAGTAACTTCTAGGCACATTTTCAGAATCGCTCGCCGTTTTTTCCTTGCAAAATCTTCAAACGTTTTTAACGATCTCAGCGCCAAAACATGGCACAAACATGATGAGGGGCTGAAGTATGAGCATCGATCAACACAATGCCAACCGCATTTGGGCAATTGACGCATTAGACACCTTGCATCGTTTCGTTTCTGACGGTGATTTGGAGGGGGCCGCGGACACCGAACGCAGTCAAATCGAGAAGAAACGCATAAGCCTGCTTGAAGGCAAGTACAGGGCACTCATCCTCGGCGCGTTTAACGTGGGGAAGTCCACACTGGTCAACGCCTACCTTGGCGAGGAATATCTTCCCACCATTTTGGAAGAATGTACCACGAAGCTCACGCACGTCGTCCGGGGCGACGATATGAAAACCGTCCTGACCATGAATTCGCCTGCATCCGAAGAGGAATTGAATGCACTTCGCGATGTCCACCGATCGTTGAACATTTTCGTGGACGTTTCTCAGGATTCCCAGAAAGGACAGCTTGTTCTGGCCTATCCGGAGCACAATCCGAAATCTGTGAACGGCACGTTGAAGACATTGATCACAATGAGCAGTGACGAAGATTTTCCAAGCCTTGCGACGCTGCGCACCAAATTCGAAGAATTGTTCATCTATATTCCCAACGAACGCGTCGCGGATGATATATCACTCATCGATTCGCCGGGAGTACACAGTATTGTTCAGACCAATAATCGCATCGCGCGTGAAGTGGTCCCTTCAAGTCATCTCGTCATTTGCATGCTCGACAGTCAAAACGCGGGTAACGAACAAAGCCGGGATTTCATCGCAAGCGTCATACAGCCGGCGAACCGGAAAGTCTTTCTGGTCATAAACAAGGCAGATCATCTCACAGATCAGGAAATTGATCCCACCGGCCATCGCGGCCCTGGCAAAGATCTGCTGCGGAGTCTGCAAGGCGTTGTGCGCAATCCAGAGATCTTCTTCGTATCGAGCCTGTATGCGCTGGTCGGCGAGCAGCTCGCATCTGGCCGGATAACGCTGGCGGAAGTAGACGCGCATCCAAAGATTCGCATTCCCTTGACGGTCCACAAAGATCTGCAGTCAAGCCCGGATCCCGTCAAGGCCACCGCGCAATACTTGCTCTCGCGCAGCAATTTCGCCGGTCTGCGACTTCGAATCCTGGAGTATCTCTATACCGAGAATTCCGAAGGGGCGGTCGTGGATTCGGTTTGCAATTTCGTGGACGAGACAGCCTGGAAGTATACGCGCCCGCTTGAAATGAAACTGGAGCAGGCGAAGAACATTCCAAAGTTGGAAGACCTGCAAAAGAGCCGCGCCCGTCTTGAACAGCAATTGTCGGAGTTTCGCGCGAATGCGCAGCGTATAAAATCCGAAAACGAATCACGGCAGCAAAAGTGCGCAACAATTCTCGAAGACTTATTTGACAAACTTGCCATCGAAGATGCGGTGCTCAAGCCCATTCGCAATTGGGTCAATACGGGTGAGAATTTTAAGACCGCAAAACGTGATGGATATAAATCGCTTGGCGCTGAACTGGAGCGGCTTATCACGGATTTCGTCGACCACTCTCAGGCACGCGTGAATTCAGAAATGGAAGTTGCCGAGGCCGCAACACGCGAATCGCTGGCAAAGATTATCGAGGATGGCGAGTCCACCGAAAAGCGCGGACCTATTTCCGTGTCGAACACTGGCGTAGTTGCGTTACATGCCGAGATGGGGGGCTCGTACATGGCCTTTGGCATTGTGGGCGCTTTACTCGGTGCAGCCATTCTCGGTGGCGCCGGATTCGCGCTCGTGAACGAAGGCGTGGTTCAATCCATGCAATTGGCGGAGCGCCTTGGCACTACGCTTCCCCCTGCGC
>CALEZK010000556.1 GCA_937928585.1 uncultured bacterium
AAGTACTGCTTTTTGCATGTCGCCTTCCGCCCATCCAGCAAACCTGCCTTCGCGAGTATGGCCGACCCAGAACAAACGGACGTTACAAGCTCCGCATCCCCGCTCCTGGACCTGAGAAACTCCTTGTACGCTTCGTTGGTGAGCTGTTGCATGGTGCCCGCGCCACCCGGCACGAGCAAAAGATCGACTCGCGGGGCGGTGGCGAAATCATAGTCCGCCACAACTTTCGGACCCGACCACTCCCCGGCCTTGTCTCCGACGCTTCCCGACGGCACTTCACCCGCCTTCTCGGCGATCATAATCACGCGCAACCTCGACGCGCCGACGCTCATGAACATTTCCACCGGCCCAAACACGTCCAACACTTCAAATCCGGGATACAACACCACCCCAAGTGTTCGCGTCTCCTCCGCCGTCGCCGGTGGCGAGACGTTCTCCTGCGCGCAAACCGCAATACAACCGAGGGTCAACATGAGGCAAACGATGGACTTTCCGTAACTCGACATGCGAATGAACTCCTTTAGGTGCTTGGGATGCCAGCGTATCATTTCTCCGGAACAGGATTCCGCCGGTCATCCGCATTCGACAGTCCTGCCTTCACCCCGTATACTCGTGCGCGTGAGTGGGGATGCCAAAATCGTTGCGCGCAGGCGACATCGGCTCGCTTTCTGGATAGCAGGGCTCGCCCTGTTGGATGCCGTCGCTTTTGCATGTGTTCCCGCCGCCGCGCTGATCGTGCGCTTTGGCGGCAAAGTACCCATCGAGCACGCCGTTCCTTACATGTGGTTCATGCCGGTTCTCGGCCTGTGGCGCTTTTTCACCGCCGTGCTGTGTGATCTCTACAATTTCCGTAACCGACTCACACTGGCCGATTTCATCTTCAATGCCGCCGGAGCGGCATTGTTGTCGATCGCAGGCGGTTATTTTTTTCTCGCCAGCGTCCAGCTCTATTACCTCCCGGAAACGCAGCTCTCGCGGTTTACATCCGCTCTGGACGCACTGGGACTCTTCGCGTGGTTCGTGGTCTCGCGTTGGGCGATGTTAAAGGTATTGCGCGCGCGCGGATATCGCGTGCACCTCTTTGTGCTTGGCGCAAACGATGCGCATGGCGCATTGACTGCGGAAATTCGCGCGCACGCGCCTGCGATGCTGCAAGTCTCGGAATCCGACGCATCGCTCCCAATGAACGATCAAATTGCCCAGCTCCAAGCCTCCGGCCTGGTTGACCAGATCGTCGTGGCTGACGTCGAATTGGCGCAACAGGAATTGAACGCGCTCTTGCGAAATTGCGAACGCAATGGCGCGGACCTATATCTCCTCCCCGGCGTAAACATGTCGATAATAGCGAGCACACGCGTGTCGAGCATAGCGGGCCTGCCGCTCGTGCCCCTTCAGCCCACCTTCCTCGCGAGCGTCTATCGCCCGATCAAGCGCGCCATCGACATTGTCGTCGCCGCTACGCTGCTGCTCACCTGTGCTCCATTCGCGCTAATCATCGCGCTGCTCGTTCGCATGGAATCGCCCGGGCCCGTGATTTTTTCGCAGGAACGCGTCGGTTTGCATGGGCGCCGATTTCGCGTGCACAAGTTCAGGACGATGATCGTAAACGCAGAGGCCGAAAGCGGCCCTGTGCTCTCCCCTTCTGGTGACCCCAGAATCACACGCCTTGGCCGTATCATGCGAAAGTATCGAATCGATGAATGGCCTCAGTTTTGGAATGTCTTGATGGGCGATATGAGCCTCGTGGGACCTAGGCCAGAACGGCCGGAGTTTATCGAAAAGTTCATCGCGGAAAACCCCCTATATGAGCGGCGATTCCTCGTACAACCCGGGCTTACCGGCCTCGCGCAGATTCATGGCCGATACGACAGCGACTACCTGCATAAACTGCGCTACGATCTCATTTACATCAATTCGATTTCGCCGATTGCCGACGCGCGAATTCTATTGGCGACGATTCGCACAGTTTTAACTGCGCACGGCGCGCAGTAGTCGGCTTGAAATCAATGA
>CALEZK010000557.1 GCA_937928585.1 uncultured bacterium
GAAGCGGAGGCTGGGGCCCGACGGTGAAACACAGTCGGGCCCCTTTTTCATGCTTGCGCGTTTAATCTATGAACGCGAATTCATTTGAAGCGAGCAGAACCTGCGCGTACCGTTCCCACGGCTCCAATGCGGGCGGCGGCGGTCCGCTGAAGTCTGAGTCCGCTTGCCATTCGACTTGTTGCTGGGTGTTTGCGGCTTCCGATTCATAGCGCACCGTCGGCGACCAGCGGAAGGAATCGTAGCCGTCGGATGCATTGGGCGAAACGACGAAGTCGATGATTTCTCCGGCCTTTACTGCAACGTCATGGAGCATGGATTCTGCTTTCGTATTGTGCACGGCGGCTTTCCAGATAACTCCGCCACGATCAGAGACGATGTATCCCGTCACGCCATCACCTTGTCCGTCTGCCTCGCCCTGATGGAGCGACCCTTCTAAGGAGATTACGCCATCGCGCGGCGCGATCCATCGACGGACGGGTGACTGAGACACGTCCACGCCGGGATGTCCCCCGTCACTTCGCAAACTCAAATAATGATACTCGGTGTCAGGAAACTCTTCGGCCATGCGCCAATGTCGATCAGCGAAAACCGGGAATGGTTTAAACTCCGGCACGCGCCCGGAAGCCTCGTCTACCGTGCCGTACCCATATTGCCAGGCGGGGGTTTGGCGCGAGGGCAATGTCGTCTGGTTTGCAATGAAACGTTCGGCCATGGCGAGTTCATCTTCGCCTGGCGCGCGCTGATAAATCAGGGTGTAAAGTGAACGCGCGCGATCCTTAGCGCTCGTTGCAGCATTCACTTCCGGTCGCGCAGCGAGTTGGCGCGCCTGCTCAATGACGAACGGGCTATTCATCATGAAAAGGGCCTGCTGCGGGACGGTTGTCCGGAAACGGCGCGGGCTGTGCGTGTCTGGGCTTGCAAAGTCGAAGGTGCGGAACATTCCCGGCAAATTCTGACGCTCGATAAAACTGTAGACCGTGCGGCGCGTTGTATACGGCGGCTCGATGATATCCACCGATGGACCGCCCATCGTAAGATCCAAGGTGCCGGCGGATGCGAGTACGGCGTCGCGCAAGCCTTCGAAATCCAGCCGGCGCCGATTCTGTCGCCAGAATAGTCTATTCTCCGGATCCTTGGCGCGCGATTCGACATTGTCAGCGCTTTGCTGACGATACGTGTTCGACAACAGAATTAACCGATGCAGTTTCTTCGTGGACCAACCTTCTTTCACGAGACGCGCCGCAAGGAAATCGAGCAGGGCGGCATGCGCAGGTTTCTCGGTGCGCACGCCGAAATCGCTCGGGGTATCGACAATTCCGCGATCGAAGTGATTCATCCACACGCGGTTCGCCCAGACGCGCGGCGTGAGTGGATTCAGATCGCTGGTAATTGCCTCCGCGAGTTCGAGGCGGCCACTTCCCTTTTCAAAAGGTTTCGGCTCACCTTCGCTCAAGACGGCAAGATACTGTCGCGGAACTGATTCGCCCTTGTTTCCTG
>CALEZK010000558.1 GCA_937928585.1 uncultured bacterium
GAGTAACCTTGGGGAGCACGTTTGCCATGCGATATTTACGACTTCTGGCGCAGTGCGCCGCGCTGATTGTGCTGGCGATGATGAGCGGATGCGCAACGACCACGAAGCTTGCCGAGTCCGCGGTGCCATCTCCCCTTGCCGCGGAAAAAGGGATACCAAGCGCCGACGGCACGATTACCTGGTTTGATGGGCTCGATATCGGGACGGAAGGCCAGGGTTGGGACGAAGGGTTGGATAAACCTTATGACCGGTTCCCGGCAAGCGCGGAAGGCAAAGTGCCTGATCCTGTTTGGGGACTCTCGCGCCACTCTGCGGGGATCAATATTCGCTTTGTTACCGATTCGCCATCGATTTCTGTGCGTTGGTCGCTGCGTAATGGAAGCCTCGCGCTCACGCATATGCCCGCGACTGGCGTCAGCGGCGTGGACTTGTATGTGAAACATGAAGGCCGTTGGGGATGGCTGGCCACGGGTTTCCCGGAGAAAGAGAAGGACAACGAGAGCCTGCTGGTCTCCAAGGTACCGGAGGGCAAACACGAGTATCGGATATACCTTCCACTTTACAACGGAACGGAGCGCATTGAAATTGGGGTGAAAACAGGATCGTTTCTCGCGGCGGGACCGGCGTACCCGGATGATCGCGCGAAGCCGATGCTGTTTTGGGGGTCTTCGATACTGCAAGGGGCCTGTGCGTCACGCACGGGAATGGCGTACCCATCGATCATCGGCAGGCAGTTGGAGCGGCCTGTGATCAATCTCGGCTTTTCGGGAAACGGATTAATGGATCCGCCGATTGTGGAGATGATTGCCCAGCTGGATGTATCGGTGTATGTGATTGACTGTTGTCCGAACATGACGCCGGAACTGGTGACCGAGCGAACAGAGCCATTGGTCCGTACGTTGCGCGCCGCGCGTCCGGATACGCCGATTGTGCTGGTGGAGAATGTGCCATACGAGCAGGGATGGTTTCTTCCTGCCAGCAAGTCAAACTATGAAGGCAAGAACAAGGCGCTGCGCGCGGCATTTGATCGGTTGCGCGCGGCGGGCGTTCGCGATCTGCATTACATCCCGTGCGACGGCATGTTTGGCGACGACACGGAGGCGACGGTTGATGGCGTCCACCCGAACGACCTCGGGTTTGCGCGCATGGCCGAGGTCATCGGCAAACCGTTGGCGCGTATCCTGCGGTGATTGGCCTTCAGAGAATCGGGATGATGAAGATCGAAAGGAAGAGGTAGTACAAGAAGGCCCAGAGCAATACGGTCATTTGTGGTCCCCTTTCATGCGCGGATCAGTCGAGCGTTCTGATGCGCGCGTTTCGAATCATAACATGGCCGCCGCCGCGGCTGAGTTCCTGAAAGCCAATATGCCCCGAGCGCGGACGTTCGCGCAACGATGGCGCGGCTTCGCCATTGTGACGCCGAATCGGATCCGTCTTCGTGTCGAGATCGATTTGCTGCACTTCGACGGCATTCAACGTTACGGTAATGCGCGAACCCTCGGCGCGAATGATGTACGCGTTCCAATCGGTGGGCTTATAGACCTGTTCAATCGGCGCCGACGCTTTGTAGATTGCTCCACTTAACGCATCCGGTGCGTCGCGCCCCTCGTTGTAGCGCGGGTCCACCATTTGGATTTCGAGTCCATCGAATGCCGGGTCTCCTGCATCCGGGAAACGAATACCACAGCCGCTGTTGCCACGTTCGCCGAGTTTCCACTCGAAGGCGAGCTCGAAATCGCCGTACGTTGCCTCGGATACCAGCCATGTGCCTCGCGGGTTGGAGCCGTGCAGGACACCGTCCGCGTCGACTTTCCATTGCGCTTCGGACGGCGCGGGTTTGCTTACATCGTCCCAAGCGCGAACAACCCATCCTTCGGGAACTCCCGAATCGGGAAACAACGGAGTCCAACTAGCATGATCCGCAGCGTGGTGGGCACAGGCGCTTGCGAGCGCGAGTATCAGTGCGGCGGGCTTCAGGAGTTTGGGCATGATTCGCTTTCACGATTGGCGTTACGGTTTGGCGCTATCGTAATGGAAGGGCACGAAACATGCCAAGATGCACGTTGGACTCGTTGCGGGCAGGGATGCCGCGGCCTCACGACTTCAGCTTGTTGTAGTGACCAGATTTACCTGCTGCCGCAAGGCTTCGAGCGCGGCACGAAATTCTTCCAGGTTGTTGCACAGGGTGCCGCGCATGTCGCTGACCTGTTTTGCGTAGGCGTGTGCACAACGACCGCCGACAAATACCGCGACATCGCGCGGGAGGTGTTTTGCGAGAAAGGCGAGTTCCGCGGTGACAACCGGATCATTTGCGGGATAGACAATGCTGAGCGCGAGCGCGACGGCTCGGCTGGCGCTTACCGCCGCAACGATATCTTCGCAAGGCAGGTTTGGCCCGAGATACACGTCGCGCCATCCGTCCGTACACGCCGACAACGACGCCATCAAGGCGCCAATTTCATGGGTCTGACCCGATGGTGTCGTAATCACAATTGCAGGCGCGGCACTGTGGGGCCGGTGCGTCGCCCTGCGCCCGGCGAGAAACGAACGGACAGTGTCCGTTGCGAGGTGTTCGTTTGCCACCCGGAGAGCCCCTTCGCGCCACATGGTGCCGACGTACTCCATCAGAGGACCGATAACGCTATTCAAGAGATCCGGCGTGCTCATCGCAACGCTCGCGCGTCCGAGCGCTGCGTCCAGTGCATCGCCATCCATCTGGGAGACTGCCTCTTTGCAGTCGGCGAGAATATTTAACGCCGTGTTTTCGCTCGGGCTTGCGGATGATTGGCCTGTAACGAGCTTGCGCAGTTCGTCCATGGAGCAATTCGCGATTTGACCGATACTGTGCCCTTCGAGCGTGGCGCGGCGCAGCAAGGTGAGCCTTTGCACATCACCTTCGGAATACAGCCGTCGATTTGTCCCTGTTCTTGGCGGAGCGACTGCGCCGTAGCGCCGCTCCCACACGCGGATCACATGAGGCGAAAGAGCCGTGCGTTGAACGACTACGCGCATGGGGAACAGCGGAGTTTCATCAATTGCCATGCGAGAGAGGATATCACAGCGTCTATATATTGTCTAGACTATTTTTTATTAGAACACCCCCAGCGGACATACATAATGTCTCTTTTGTATGATATTTATTCGTTTTGCCTGGTCAAATGGCCAAAAAACCTTTCCTTGACATTTTCTAGACAACCGGGTAGAATTATGGATATGAAGGGTCGATCAAAAGTGGTTGACCCTACTATGGAGCCCTCTCATGGCCAACTGCTGCGGTCGGAGTCTGGTTGCGCAAACGGGTTTTTCCCCAACCCGTGTTGCTTCCCCAAACTCCCCAAACCTCTCTCGGAGATGTCCCTCCACGCATGCAACAGCGCGTCCGGATGTCCGACCGCGCAGTGGCCGCTCTGATATGATGCGTCGGGGTGATCAACGGTGTGCGGAGGTCTGCGGATGAGCGTGGTGCACGCGCTGACGAGATTTCATGGCGAGAACGCGTGGGCGGAGCAGGAATGGTCCTCGCTGGAGAGCGCCATGCGGCATCGTGTCGCGCAGGTTGATACGGATCGCGTCGCTTGGCGGGTCATTGTTCGCGAGGCGCGGCGCGTGCTGAAGACCTATAGCACGAGTTTCTTCACCGTGACGCGATTTCTGCCGGCGCACAAGCGCGCGCAGGTGGAAGCCATCTATGCAGCCGTTCGGTATCCGGATGAGATAGTCGATGCGTTTTCGCTTACCGCTGAAGAGCGGCTGGATCGACTGCGGTTCTGGCGGGACAGTTACGAACGCGCGCTTTCGATGGACGGAATACGCGCGATGGTGGCGCAAGGGGTGCCGTGTTTTGTCGCGGCATTTGTTCAGGTCGTGCGGGATGCAAAGATTCCGCCGGAACATTATCACGCCTTTCTTGACGCGATGGAACGCGACGCCTACCCGAGACCGTTCGACACGCTGGAAGACTTGATCGATTCGTACATTTACGGAAGCGCCGTTGTTGTCGGTTATTTCCTCACGCACGTATATGACGCGTCGCATCCCTCCCAGTTTTCGCGTGCGCTGGACGCGGCACGGCACCTTGGCATTGCGCTGCAATTGACCAATTTTATTCGCGACGTTGGCGAAGATCAGCGTCGCGGGAGGCAGTACCTTCCGTTGGATTTGGTGCGGCGCGAGGGCATCGAGGTGATGGATGCGTCGGACACATCGCAGCATGAAGCCATTGCACGCGTAATTCGGCACGTTGGTCACACCGCGCGAAGTCACTATCAGCGGGCGGCCGGCAATCTCGATGCGTTTTCGCCCGACAGCCGCACGGCGATCCGGGCTTGTATCGACGTCTACGGCGAGCTAAACGATCAGATACTCAACAATGCGGGCTGTGTGACGCAGCGTGCGTCGGTACCGCTCGCGCAGAAACTGCGCGTATTACCCGCGAGCAAATACTGGCGCTTACCGCTGGCCTATCTGGGCTGGTGACTACCGTGAAGGCGACCGCAACAGCACGGTCCCCCGTCGCGATCGTCGGTGCGGGACTCGGCGGACTCAGCGCGGCAATCCACTTACGCACCGCGGGTCATCCAGTCACCATCTTTGAATCGAATGACTTGGTGGGTGGTCGTGCGAACCTGATTTGCCGTGACGGATTTCGATTCGATACCGGTCCATCGCTGCTTAATTACCCTTGGGTATTTGAAGACCTGTTTCGCGCGGCTGGCCGGTCTATGGAAGACTATGTGACCTTGTTGAAAGTGGACCCATCAGTCGGTTTTCGGTGGCCGGACGGGACATCCTTTCTGTTGTCAAGCCAATTGGACGCCTTGCTCACCGAGTGCGATCGCCTGGAGCCGGGGTCGGGGCCCAATGTGTTGGCATTCATGCGCGACGCAGCCGAAAAGTATCGCGTTGCATTCGAGAAACTGGTTAGCCACAACGCGGATACCGCTTTGGCTTGGTTCGGAAAGCTTTCGCTGCGCGAGATGGCGTGTCTGAGCGTTTGGCGTTCGCTGTACAGCGAGTTAGGGCGATTCTTTTCCAGCAGATACATTCGGGAGGCACTTGGCTCCTACGGGATGTATCTGGGTGGATCACCACATACGCTGCCCGGTTTCTTTTCGATACTGCCCTATGGTGAACTTGCGTATGGGCTTTGGCTACCGAAGGGCGGCATCTACGGGCTGGTGGAAGGAATGGCCCGTTTGGCGCGTGAATTGGGCGTAGAAATTCGCACGAACGCCAGGATTGCACAGATTCGCGCCGACCACGGCAATGTACTGGGTGTAACCCTGACAAGCGGGGAACAGATCGATTTCCCAATTGTCGTATCGAACGTCGATTTGCCGACGACGAACACGCGCCTGCTTCAAGCGAACGGACTTGCGGCTTCCCTGAAGGCGAAAGTCGACAAGACGCGCATGACTTGCGGTGTCATCACCTACTACTGGGGCATTCGCGGCAAGATTGACGGGCTTGGTCACCACACCATCTTTCTGCCTTCGGATTATAAAGGCGCTTTCGACGACTTGAACGTAAACAAGCGCGTGCCGCGCGAACTGCCTTTCTATGTAAGCCTGCCGTCGGAGACCGATCCTGACCTTGCGCCGCCGGGCGACACGGCGATGTTTGTACTGGTGCCTACGCCATTGATTAGCGAGTCTGGCGTTCGCGATTGGGAGGCTGAAGCGCGGGATGTGAAAAGACGCGTGCTGGAGCGGCTTGCGGAACACGACATACACATTGACGCATCGCAAATTGTGTGTGAGGAGGTGTATACGCCGGAGGCGTGGCGCGATCGGTTTGGTCTTTACGACGGCTCTGCATTCGGCGCGGCGCACAACCTGTTTCAGGTCGGGCCGTTTCGCGATGCGAACTACTCGCGCGCGATCAGGGGACTTTATTATGTTGGGGCGAGCACCACGCCCGGAACGGGTATGCCGATGGTGGTGCTGGGTGGCAAGTTGGTTGCGGAGCGCATCCGTTCGCATGGACTATGAGCGTACAGGCAAGGGGAAACGCGTGTTTCTCGGGATCCACGGTTGGGCGGGCAACCACCGAACCTTTCGCCCACTGTTGACCAACCTGCCTGAAGACGTTTCCTTTTACGCAGTCGATTTGCCTGGGTACGGGACGGGAGACAACCCTGAGCAGTGGGACATGGCGGAGGTCGCTAAGAGGCTGTCGGAAACCATCCAGGAGATTAGCGAAAATCCGGTAACCATTGTCGGGTATTGCGGCGGAAGCAATCTGGGGGTCATGGCTGCGGCGCTGGTGCCGGGCAAGGTGGAACGGCTGGTATTCATCGACCCATTTGCCTATATGCCATGGTATTTTCGCATCTTTACCTGGGGCGAATTTGGCCGCCGCGCATACTTCAGCACCTTTGCAAGCGCGCGCGGAAGAAAACTTACCAATTCCGCGCTGAAGAGCAAGCGCACCGGCGATACCGACCTGACGCGCTCGTTCGAAGCGGTCGATCATGAACTGATGTTGCGGGTGCTCCGCGGTTTTTCGAGCTTCCCTTCGTATGCTACGTTCGCTACGGTAAAGACTGAGGTAGACTTAGCATATGGGGAACGATCCTTCAAAGCCGTCAAGCGGGGCGTCCAGATGTGGAAAAAAATCTGGCCGCACGCGCGTGTGCATGAACTTCCCGGGGCGGGGCATAGCCCGATTCACGAGGCGACCGGACAGTTGCGCCAAATCCTGTTTGGCGCGACTGCGTAAGGGGCTCGCCATGACACTTGTCGCGCTTTCCATTTGCCCTCCCCTCAGCTTCGCGGAATCGAAGACTTCTCAACAGGAAGCGGCGCCCGCGGAGAAGGCCGTTGCGGAGAACGAACTTACCCAAGCGGCACGCGAGACATCCACGCAGGCCGCTGAGTTTACACTGGAAGATCAGTATCGCGAGCAACACGAATTCACGTATCCGCGGGAGAAAGTGTGCGTGCTGCTATTCGCGGACCAGGACGGATCGAAACAGATTGAAGGCTGGGTGAAGGCATTGCATGCCCGATATGAAGAGACTGTCGATATTCATGGCGTCGCTTTGTTGAAAGCGGCCCCCGCGCTGCTTCGTCCGACATTGAGGCTTTTTTTCCGCCAGCGGGTGGAGCATCCGGTGATGCTGGACTGGGACGGTTCCGTAACAGAGAAGTTTGCGTGCAAGGCGAAGCAAGTAAGCCTGTTCGTGCTCGATACGAACGGCATAATCCAGCACACAGAATACGGCGCAGCGGAAACGGAAGCCTTGGAGAAGGTGGTCGAATCCGTGGATAAGACGATGAAAGCGCCGAAAACCAACGAGAAAAGCGAATGACATGCGCGTGCATCGGTTGAAGCAGGAACAAATTGTGGCGCGTCCTATTGACGAGGTCTTCAGCTTTTTTGCGCGACCAGAAAACCTCGAACGGATCACGCCGGCGCAACTTCGATTTCATATATTGACGCCATCTCCCATCAGAATGGGAGCCGGTGCCGTTATCGATTATGAACTGCGCATCTGGGGCGTACCGGTGCATTGGCGGACCCTCATTACGGATTTCGAGCCGCCTTACCAATTCATCGACCAGCAGCTCAAGGGCCCGTATGCGATGTGGCATCATCGCCATACGTTCGAAGCGGTGGAAGGCGGCACGCGCATTGGCGATGAAGTCACCTATGCCCTGCCCTTCGGGCCCCTTGGTACACTTGTGCATGGACTTTATGTACGTCATGATATAGGCAGGATTTTCGAGCATCGCAAAAAGGTAATTGCGTCGCACTTCCGCGAAGGAGCCCCGATGCCTGATTCGCCACAGTTGGGTGTCGCGTAAGCGACCGCACTCCATGCTTATCGTCGCATGGATAGTGTGCCTTGCCTGTGCCGGCGTAGCGGCAATGGTGGCAGTAAATGTTCGGTTCTGGCCGCGGGCACGTCATAGGCAAGCCATTGGCGACGGTGTTGTATCGATATTGATCCCCGCGCGAAACGAAGCGGAAAGAATCGGACCTTGCATTGAATCAGCACTCGCCCAAGGCCGCGTTGTCGGTGAAGTGCTCGTTTACAACGACCACTCGGAAGACAAGACCGTCGCCGTAGTCGAATCCTACGCGACCCGGGATCCCCGCGTTCGCGTGATTGCGCCGCAACCGCTTCCGGAGGGTTGGTGCGGAAAGAATTTCGCATGTTTTCGGCTCGCACAGGCCGCTACCTGCCCGTGGTTGATGTTCCTAGATGCAGACACGCGCATCGCACCGGAGACCGCGGAGATTGCGGTTTCCGAGGCAGAGCAGCGCGGCGCAACACTTTTATCCCTTTGGCCAGGACTGGATTTGGTGGGCTTCTCCGAGCGCCTTCTGATGCCGATGCTGCATTTCATCGTGTTCTCGTTGTATCCGGCGCCGCTGGCATTCACGCGCCGCGACGCTTCCCTCGGCATTGCGCATGGCGCGTGCATGCTCGCGCATCGCGCGACCTATATATCCATCGGCGGACATGAAGTGGTCCACGACGAGATCTTTGAAGATACGCGGCTCGCGCGCGCGTGGCGCGAGCGCGGCGAGTTGAGTCTTTGTCTGGATGGGCAAGATTGTGTTCGGGTGCGCATGTACGGGTCATTTGGCGAGATATGGCGCGGCTTTCTCAAAAATTTCTATGCCGCGTTTCATGGCGCGTTTTATTTCTTTCTCTTCCTGCTCTTTCACGTAGTAGTGGTTCTACTTCCGTTCGTCATGCTCGGTATCGCGCCACTTGCGGGATTGACTGTGGTGCCCTGGATACTTGCTGCGGGATTGATTGTGTTCAGCCGGATGCTGCTTGCGTTTCGCTTTCGCCAGCCGCTTTGGTCGTGTCTTGCGCATCCGGTGAGCGAGTCCGTTCTGGTGGCGCTTGGAGTCGCGTCGTGGTGGCGATGCGTGAGCGGCAAGGGCGTCGTATGGAAGGGGCGCTCGTATCGCGGCGGCGAATCCGCGATTCCGTAGCCCTCGCGCGCGAACCAAACCCCAAATGACAAATGCGGATCGTAAAGCGGTGATCATTGGCGCCGGCCTCGGCGGGCTCGCGCTGGCGCTGCGCCTTGCTGCGCGCGGATATCGCGTGACCGTCTGCGAACGCGGGGCATCCATCGGCGGGAAGATGAACCATTGGTCATCGAACGGCTTCACATTCGACACGGGTCCGTCGCTAATTACAATGCCGTGGGTGTTTCGGGAGACCTTTGCGGCGTGTGGCGAACGCATGGAAGACCACATCGAGCTGGTGTCGATGCGCCCTATCATGGAGGCAGTCTACCCGGACGGTACGCGGTTTCTTTACTCGAACAACATGCCAGACTGGCTGGAAACGGTCCGCAACCTCGATGCACGCGATGTGGATGGTTTCTTCCGGTTGATGCGGCTTGGCGCGCGGATTTACGAACTCTCCAAGGAAACGTTCCTGCGCCGTCCGCCGAGCGCGCCGCCGGATGCGCGCGTGTTTCGGGCGCTGCGACACTTTCCGCTGCGTCATGCGTGGGGAAACTATGCGTGCGCGGTGGCGGCGCATGTACGAAGTCCGTATCTTCGCCAATTGTATAACCGGTATCCGACGTATGTGGGGTCGTCGCCGTACGCGTCGCCCGCGACGCTGTTGGTGATTCCATATATCGAGTATGCGTTTGGCGGTTGGTATGTGAAGGGCGGACTCTACAAGATTGTCGAGGCCTTGCAGCGAATTGCCGCAAAAAATGGCGTCGAAGTACTCACGCAAACCGGCGTCACCCGAATCGAAACGGAGGCGGGCCGCGCGAGCGCAGTTGAAACCGAAGACGGACGACGCATCGCGGCGGATATCGTGGTGATGAACGGCGACCATGCTGCTACGCACCGCCTT
This sequence comes from uncultured bacterium, assembly GCA_937928585.1. GTDB lineage: Bacteria > Hydrogenedentota > Hydrogenedentia > Hydrogenedentales > SLHB01 > JABWCD01. Next base: position 9,845 of record CALEZK010000558.1, read on the forward strand.
TTGGGATCTGCCCCGTCTAACGATGCCACAGAAGCGCGCTCGATGTCCGGCGTGGTAAATCTGCTTGGTGTTCGCAAGCAGCTGCCCAAGCTCTACCATCATACGGTTTATTTTTCGAGCGATTATCCCGCGGAGTTTGACCAGATATTTCGATTGCGACAGTTTCCCGAAGAACCAACTGTATACGTAAGCGCGCCAAGCCGAGGCGATCGGAGTCTTGTTCCGGACGATGGCGAGGCTCTGTTCCTTATGGCGAACGCTCCGGCAACCGGTGATCATTCGTGGCAACCGCAGGAGCCGGTGGTTCGGGAGCGCATGTTCTCCGTTCTGCGTCGCGGCGGCTTTCCGGTTTTGCCGTCCGACATTGCAGTTGACCAGTTGTGGACCCCGGAGACTATCGCGCAGCGTTACGACATGCCCGGCGGCGCAATTTATGGAACACACTCGCATGGGTGGCGGTCGGCGTTTCTGCGTCCCGCCAATCGCGATGCAAAGGTGCGCGGACTCTACTATGTTGGCGGTAGCACGCATCCCGGCGGCGGGACGCCTACGGTGTTGATCTCGGCGCGCATCACGGGAGAGCTGATTCAGCGTGAAGAACCTGCGTAACGTGGCTCTGATTCTGCTTTGCGGCGTCTATACTCTCTTTTGGACGGGGGGCGTGTTCACCCATGCGATGTTTGGCGGCCCCCCATCGAATGCGACTTGGGCGGCACCATTTTTCTTGTTGGTTGCGGGCTTCCTCGTGTTGCTGTCGAGTGACGGGGTGACCTGCGCCCGCCTGGTGCTTGCGGGTGCAGTCGGCCTCGCCGCGGAAGGAGTTGGCGTACACTTTGGATATCCTTTCGGCGGATACGAATACACCGACGTGCTGGCGCCAAGATTACTTGGTGTTCCAATTGTGATGGCGTGCGCGTGGTTTGTGCTGGTGGCATTTGTGCGACAGCTTCTACTCACCTTTGCGATGCCGCGAGTTGCATTCATACTTGTATCCGCGGTGGTGCTTACCAGTTTCGATTTAGTGATCGATCCGCTCGCGGCAGGGCCGCTCGACTATTGGCGGTGGGACACGAAGGGACTCTACTATGGGATCCCGGCTTCCAACTTCGCGGGGTGGCTGCTGGTATCGGTCGCGGTGATGTCTGCCGCGGGGGTGGCGCGAACACGCAACCGAGTGCACGAGGCAACCGGGATTACGATTGTTGCCTTTTTTACGCTGCTTTCGTTGGTTTACGCGCAGTGGCTTGTCACGATTATTGGCGTTGCGCTGCTTATTGGGTGCGCGCTGATGATTCGCAGCAATAAGCGTCAGGCAGTACAACCAAAGCCGGCGTCGTAATCTTGCGTCGTATTACCGCCGCTGCACCAAGGGCGGCGCATCCAACTCGATGACAATTGTTGTGATTGGCGAATCGGCAGCCGTATCCGGCACCTCAACTGATTTTGCGGCATTATCGAACTGCAATTCCGACTTGGAAGCAAGTATCCACGCTTTCTGAATGGTGTTCTGCAGTCCGGGCAACTGAACAACGCCCCGCTCACTCTTCTTCAGGTGGATAAACAGCAAATTGCCTTTGACAGTTGATTTACCCTTTGGCAATTCCGCAAACGGCGACGGGGCGGTGTCGTAAATGCCTTCGCCATTTGAGGCAAGCCATGCGCCGATTTCTTTCAGGCGCGCTGCAGAAGATTCCGGTATTTGCCCGTCAGGGGTCGGCCCTACATTCAGCAACAGGTTGCCGCCACGACTCACGACATCCACGAGCGTTTCGATCAGTTCATCGCTGGATTTTAGCTGGGTGTCCTTTATGGAAAACTGCCAATAGTCGCCAATCGTCATGCACGCTTCCCAGGGGTATGGTTTCTCCCGTTCGAATCCCATGGTTACACGCATTTCGGAGGGTTGTTCGCGCGTGTAGAAATCACTCAGCTTTGTCACGCCACGTTCGCCAAGACCGAGGCGATCATTTATCAACGCAGTTGGCTGAAGCTGGCGAATCATGGAAACCAGTTCTGGTGCACGCCAGGTTGCGGAGGGGTGATCCCATTCGCCATCGAACCACATGGCATCGATCGCGCCATAGTTGGTGCAGAGTTCGCGAATCTGTCCGAACATGAAGTTCTCTACGTATCCCGGCAGGTTTGCGCCATAGGATGGTTCGTACCAATCGAGAAACGAATAGTACAGGCCCGTTTTTAGACCGCTCTCTCGCGCGGCTTCGACGAATGCCTTAACGTAATCTGCTTTCGGCGCGGCGTCTACGCTGTCGTATTCGGACAAGGCGCTGTTGAACAGCGCGTAGCCATCGTGATGTTTTGCGGTCAGCACGGCGTACTTCATACCGGCTTCCCTGGCAAGTTGCATCCAGGCGCGCGCATCAAAAGACCTTGGGGAAAACTGGTTGGCGTACTTTACGTAGTCCGCGCGCGCTGCGACATCCTGTTTCAGATCAAAATAGTCATACGGGACGTTCGGGTCGCTGCTTTGCACCGCGAATGGCCCCCAATGCACGAACATGCCGAACTTGGCAGCGCGAAACCATTCCTGGCGCGCTGTTTTGGCGGTCGCTTTCATGCGCGCGCGGTAGCCTTCCATGTCGCCTGCATCCCGAATGCCTTCATCGGAATACCACTGTTTCAGAAAATCCGCCTCCGTTCCCGGATAAGCGACACGCTTAATATTCATCCAGGTGCGCTGGTCGCCGACTGCGTAGTACAAGTACGTCTTACCGTCGAACTCGACGAGATCGGGATCTGACGCATTGATGCCGTCATCGATTTCAACGGGAGACACGACTGGATTTTTACTGCTGCGATACCACGACTTCAGATCGCGCGAGCGAGTGACATACGTTTGAAAGTACCAGCGTGGCGAGCGGTGCTCGAGATAGAAGACGTAATAGTAGCCATCGTGATAGCGAATCGTTGGACATGCCGTATAACGATCGGTGCCGAAGACGGCGTCGGGAAGTTTCTCCCAGTTCTTCAGGTCTTGTGATTTTGCAAACTTTGTAGTGAATGCCGGCCAGGTCGGTATGTTGCTCTCGTAGGCCATGATGTAGCCTTCGGGTGATTTGCAGATGGAACTGTTGAAGAGATTTTCGTTTGGCTCCTGGACGATGGCGACGTCCTGAGTCCACGTTTTCAGGTCTGTTGAAGTGAAGACGGTTACATCGTGCCAATCATTTTCAAAGAACCGCGAAGCGGAAACGATGACCCTGTCCCCTTCGACATGTGCGCTCGCAAGACCATATCCCTTTGCAAAGCGGGCCAATTCTTCCTTGGTCTCTGCATCGACAATTGCGAGCGAGAATTGATCCGGCGTGCCACCGCTTGCGGGCCGATGACAGACAAATAGACAAAGCCTACCTTTCCAGATGATTGGGGAAACTTCGCACATGTCGCGCATGACGAGTTCTGAACCGTTTGCGTTGGCACCCGCAGTCTTGACGGCGGGCAATGCGACCTCGTCGAACACTTCGACGGGCCAGTGCGACAGCCTGTTCATTTTTTCCGGGACATCCTGCGTCCACTGCACATAGGCGTTGACCGAGCCGCGCGTTGAATATCCAATTGCGGTGGCGGAATCCTTGTCTACTTTGACGCCGAAAATTTTGTACCCCATCAAGGTGCTGTCTTCGAGATCTACGTGGAGGTACTTGCCGTTCTGCACGCTTTGAATGACGCCGTCGGTGGGGGTGCCTGCGGGCTGCGAAAAATTGAGGGCTATGAAGCGCGAGCGAAGCGCCTTGATACGCATGTAGGTATGGAAGCCGTAGTTGCCGCCTTTCATCGCACATTGGGGACTCACCATGGTGCAATCTTCGACGAGCACATCCGCACGTTCGGGCATGGATTCGTTTTCGACGCGGATATACAAGCCGGCGGTGTCGCCCCATTCGTCCAAGGACCATAGTTTGCAGCGACGGAAGGTTATCGGTTCGTCTGGTCGGGATAGACAGCTTGCGACGCCGCCGCCGAAGGCGCGGCCGATGCTTACACAATCTTCGACGATGATGGTGAATGGCTCGATACGATTTGTGCAGTCCCAGAACAGGCCGGCGTCGGCGCCGGTTGCGTACAGATTGCGCAGGATCCAGCGATCCCACACGATTGCGGAGAAGGTCGGGTCTTTATGTTCCTCGCTCCATCCTTGCGCAGTGGCGCGAATCGTGCTCCACCAATCGTAACTTTTGAATCCCTTGGCGGCATCGCCCGAATCGATCACGATACGTCCGCTGGTGCCGGAGCCTAGGCTTCCATCGGTATCGCCAATCAGCAGGTTGTATGAACCTGCGGCG
>CALEZK010000559.1 GCA_937928585.1 uncultured bacterium
GGAGGCGACTGGCTACTACGATGGACTGCGCGCGCGGGACCCTGTTCGTAACAACTATCAGGGGTACCTTGCGTGTCAACGGTCCGCAGAGCGCGAACAGGCATTGGCTGATGAAGGGCGAACGACGCAGGTTGCGCTCGGGCGTATTCAGCAGTCGTTGTTGAACGCCGAAAACAGTTGGGTGGACGCGGTGCGCAATTATAAACAGGCATTGGATCAATACAAGATCCTGCTTGGGCTCTCGACCGATGCTTCCGTCATACTGGACGACGCGGAGCTGGCGGCGCTGAGCGAGCGGGGTCTGATTCATCCGACCATCCTCGCGGAAGACGCGGTATCCGTCGCGTTGGCAGCGCGCCTTGACTTGTATAACACGCGTGACGAAAAAGACGACTCGGAGCGACGAATCAAAGTCGCCGCAAACGCGTTGAAACCCGATCTTGATCTTGTGATCGCCGCAAATGTGAACAATGTACCGGGCGAGAACAACTTTGACGAGCTGGATTTTCAGCGCGCGCGCTGGAGCGCCGGGTTCGACGTTGATCTCGGGCTTGATCGAAAGTCCGAGCGCAATGCGTATCGAAGCGCGCTGATAGCTTTTGATCGATCCATTCGGGAATTGAGCCTGGCGGAAGATAACGTCAAGCTGGACGTTCGCGAATCGTGGCGAAATCTTGATCAAGCTGAGCGCAACTATGAGAACCGCAAGCTTGCGCTCGACCTCGCGGCGCGCCGCGTGGAAGAGCAGAATCTTCGCGCCGAAATTGGCAATGCAATCGCATTGGATCAAGTCGACGCCCAGAACGACTTTATTAACGCGCAGAACGAACTGACGGACGCAATTGTTCGCCATACGGTGGCACGACTCGAGTTCTGGCGCGACATGGGTATCTTGTATATTAAAGAGAATGGACAGTGGGAGGAAGTGAACGATGTCGCAACAGGTCCCCAGTAACGGTTCGGCGATAAAGCGAATCTGGGGCACGCGTTGGGCCAAGATCGTCGCAGGCTTGGCGCTCGTGCTGGTGTTGTACATGCTGATCGGCGGCGGCGAAGAGACCTCCACTTCAGGCACCCTTTTCACTGCCAAACGCGGCAAGCTGACAATCAATGTGCTTGAAGGCGGCAATGTCGAGGCCCGCGAGTCCCAAACGATTAAGTCCGAGATCAAAGGCGAAACCAAGATACTCAGTATTGTGGATGAAGGATATCTGGTAACGCCGGAGGACGTCGCGCAGAAGAAAGTACTGGTGACGCTGGATAATTCCGCGCTGATCGAAAAGATTACGCAGGAGACTATACAGTTCGAAGGCGCACGCGCGGACTATGCTGAATCAATGGCGCAGTACGAAATCACGGTCAAGCAGAACGAAAGCGATATTAAAAAGGCCGAACTAGACGCAAAGTTTGCGTTGATGGATTTTCAGAAGTACCTCGGTGGCGAAGTTGCCGCCGAGATTTTGAAGATTCGCGGCATCAGCGACAATGTCAGCGAGGTGAGCGAGCAAATTCGCAAAGAAGTGGAAGAGAGCGCGCTGATTCCTGATTTAAACGATGAGCCGGCCGCGGAAGAGACACCATCGGTAGAACCGGCCGCACCCACACCACCGGCGGGACAGACTGAAGAAGTGCGATCCGGCGGCAGCGGCGAGCAGCGCGGCGAAGGAAATCGCGGAGAAGGCCGCCGTCGCCGTGAAGGCGCGGGTGGCGAACGCGGTTCTGGAGAACGCGGATCCGGCGAAGGTAGCGGTGGAGGTCGCGTACAGACTTCGCAGCTCGTAGTTGACACGAGCGAAGACACGACGCTCGGCGGCGACCTGCCCGCAGAGGAAGTGCCTGCTCCGGAATCAGCCGGCGCACCCGAGCGGATCTCGCTTTCCTCAATCATGGCGGATGCACAAAGACCAGAAATCGATTTCAGCAAGTTTGCCAAGCCGGAGGCATTGGGCGACGGTGAGGCCCAGCAAACACTGCGGAAGTTACAAAGCGACCGCCTGCTTGCCGAGGGTGACCTTGGACTTGCCGAAACCAAACTGGTTGGGACGCGCAAACTTGCCGCAAAGAATTTTGTCACCAAGCAAGAGCTCGACAATGATGAGATGGACGTAAAGAAGGGGACCGTGAGCCGGGACTCGGCCATGACAGCCGAAGAGTTGTTCATCAAGTACGAGTTTCCGAAGGAATCTGAACGATTACTTTCGGCGTATGAAGAAGCAATTCGCGCGATGGAGCGCACGATGAAGCAGGCCGTGGCCAAGCAGGCGCAGGCCGAAGCGCGCAAGAAGTCGACGGAGGCCAGTTTTGCGCTGCGTTCCGAGCGTCACCAGGAATTGAAGGACCAGTTGGATGCCTGCACGCTCGTGGCAGAGCGCCCTGGCTTGGTTGTGTACGCGGGAAGTGACGAGCCTTGGCGTAATCGTGAGCAGATCGCCGAGGGCGCAACGGTGAATGAGCGCCAGGAGATCATTACGATCCCCGATATGACGCAAATGGCAGTACGCGTGAAGATTCACGAATCCAACATTAAGAAAATCTTGGTGGGGCAGAAAGCCAGCATCAAACTCGAATCCTACCAGGACGAAGTTTTGAGCGGTGAAGTGATAAAGATGTCCGTCATTCCTGATTCCAGTTCACGGTGGATGAACCCGGACATGAAACTGTATCCCGCCACGGTTGCGATCGATGGAACCTACGGCTGGTTGAAACCCGGAATGACGGCCGATGTTGAGATCCTCGTCCAGGAACTCAACGATGTTGTCTACATCCCGATTCAGGCTGTTCATGCCAAGGCCGGCCAGCGCGTTGTTTATGTGCAGGATTCGCTCGGCGGACTTGAGGAACGTGTTGTCGAGACGGGCGAGTTTAACAGTGATTTTATCGAGATCAAGTCCGGTGTAGCGGAAGGTGAGCGCGTCATGCTGCGCGCGCCGGAGCGCAAGGACGGCGAAGCTGGCGACGGCGAAAAGAGTGACGACGAAACGGAAGGTGGGGAACAGCGGGGCAACGATCAGCAGCAGCAAGCTGCATAGCGGGGCCAATCTGTGTCAGACCTGATCGCGCAAATCGTCGACGTTCGCAAGCAGTACATGATGGGACTTGTTCTCGTGGAAGCGCTTCGCGGGGTCTCACTCGATTTTCATCGAGGCGAATACATCACCATCATGGGGCCGTCTGGTTGCGGGAAGTCTACTTTACTGAACCTGCTTGGTTGCCTCGATCGACCGACGTCCGGCAAATACATACTTGGCGGGCAGGACGTTTCCACCATGCCGGACGACGAGCTCTCGTCTGTTCGCGGCATGCGAATCGGTTTTGTTTTTCAGTCCTACAATCTCATTCAGCAATTGAACGTGCTCGAGAATATTGAAGTGCCGCTGTATTACCAGGGGCGACCCGAAGAAGAGAGTCGTGAGATCGCGACGCGACTCGCCGATCGTGTTGGGTTGGGCGAGCGTCTGCATCACCGACCGTATGAGTTGTCCGGTGGTCAGCAGCAGCGTGTGGCGGTAGCGCGCGCATTGGCGAGCGATCCGCTAATCATCCTCGCGGACGAACCGACGGGTAATCTGGATTCCACGTCCGGGTCCGATATTTTGAATGTATTCGACGAACTTCATGCCCAAGGCAAGACCTTGATCATGGTGACGCACTCCGATGAAGTTTCGGAACGTGCTCAGCGCGTCATACGATTGAGGGACGGCAAGGTGGAACGCGATGAGCGCAAAAACTAAAGCCATCTCGCCACATGCGTTGGTTGGCGTCGCGTCCGTGCAACGCTTTGTACGCACGGTGCAACTCGGCATAAAAAGTCTTTGGCTGCGCAAGCTTCGCTCGCTGCTGACGGTACTCGGTATCGTCTTCGGCGTGTGTTCGGTGATCGCGATGCTTGCTATCGGCGAAGGTCTGAGTTTCGAGGCCCAGGAGCAGATTCGGCGGCTTGGCAGCAACAACATAATTCTGCGCAGCGTTAAGCCGCCCGAGGAGCGCCGCACCACATCCGAGCGCAGTTACGTCGTCGATTACGGCCTGACGTACCAGGACATCAATCGGATCAAGGCTACCATCCCCAGCGTGGAAATACTTGTCCCCAGCCGTAACATTCGCAAAGACGTATGGAGCGGCACGCGGCGGATCGATTGCGACATCATGGGAACCGTGCCCTGGTACGAGGAAATGCGCAATCACCGCGTCGAGCGCGGGCGCTTTTTCACGGAAGAAGAGCTGGAACGCAGCGAGAACGTTTGCGTACTGGGTAATGGACTTCCCGAGGCCCTGTTTCCCATTGACGAGGCCATTGGATCGAAAGTGCGGGTGGACGGTGATTACTATCGCGTCATCGGCGTTATGGAACCGAAGTCCCGCCAGGCCACGACAGCGAATTCGCAGAACGGCGGTAACGATCTTTCGGGCGGCGCCGGCGGCCCGCCACCCGCTGCCGGCGCTGGCGTTGGCGCCGCGTATGAGATGTACATTCCCCTGACGGCGGCGAAGAACCGATTCGGGGAAACAATCGTCGAACGCACAAGCGGGTCGTTTTCGGCCGAACGTGTCGAACTTCACGAAGCGACGGTGAAGGTGAAGAATATCAATGATGTCGTGGAGACCTGGCACATCATTTCGGATCTGATGAAGGCGAACCACAAGAAAGTCGATTACGAGATCATTGTCCCGTTGGACTTACTGCGACAGGCGGAGCGCACGAAACGCATATTCACCATCGTGTTGGGCGCAATCGCGGCAATTTCATTGCTGGTTGGCGGTATCGGCATCATGAACATCATGTTGGCAACCGTGACCGAACGCACACGAGAAATTGGGATTCGGCGCGCGCTTGGCGCGAAGCGAAAAGACATCATCATGCAATTCCTCGTGGAATGCGTGTTGCTTTCCGCCGCGGGCGGGATCATCGGCGTTATATTGGGCCTCGCCATTCCGCAGGTGATCAGTTTCTTCGCGGAACTGCGCACCATCGTTACGTTCTGGTCACCGTTTGTCGCGTTCTCGATCTCCGCGCTGATCGGCGTGGTCTTCGGGATCTACCCTGCGATGCGTGCCGCAGACATGGATCCCGTGGAAGCGTTACGACACGAGTAAGTTTTTCCACGCAGCCAATGTAGATTCATACATAGTCTTCATCCAACGCAAAGCGCTATATGGAGTCGGGCGGGCAGGCGGGGCTTTGGCTGTCTCGAAGCAATTGACTGTGCACAATCGTACCTCGGTCGAGACATCGACAGCGATGGTTTCGCCCGGCTTGCGGGGTGTCGGTTCTGCTACCGCAGTGAATGAAAATATGGTAGCGAGTAAAACGGCACCAAACAAGCTACAGCGCGAAGACCGCTTGTAGCCATCAGAGCCTGATGTGCAGAAGTTATTTTCAAACCTTCGGTTGAATTGCTCGCATCGCCTGTAGCACATGATGATGACTCAATCACGCAACCTTGTTGCGTTACCAATAGAACATAACTTGGTATGCAGTCGAATTTGCCGTGTCATAAAACAAAGTGAACCCTCTACCATTGCCTTGACACGGCCCTTCATACACAACAGCGTTCGCGGGGATCGTCACGCCAAGCACGGCAAAGTCTTCAAGACGATACTTGCGGTCGGACTCCGATAGAGTAGCGTTCGGAGCGCGTTGTGTGATCGAAGTGCCGCCATGTAGCGCCCATTGCTTATCAAACCACGCTTCGACAGTCTTTTGATCTACCGTGTACCTCGCGCGGAAGTAGAAAGTTCCCTGGTCGACAATTATTGCAGTCGCGGCCTCTGGCATGTTGCGCTTTACCCGAGCGTCACCGATCAAGTCATGCCCCGCATATTCGAAGACGCCAAATCGATACGGATCGATTAATGCCTGCACCCCCATGCAACAGGGTTTGAATGCAAGCATAAAAATTACACAACCAAAATATGCCACTTTACCCGCTTTACGGTACTTACGCGCGACGATGACGGCGGCGATAAAAAGTGCGAGGAGAATCCCAAACGTGATCTGTGCGGGCAATATGAACGGCCATAACATTTCGGCCCCTATCAGCGTTGCGGCGGCTCTATCGTCACGCCTTCCATTTCACGTAGCAGCGCTTCGGGTCCCGGGGGCGAATAGATTGCGAGCAGCGTCATAGGACCATCGCCCGTGTTCACTGTGGAGTGGTAGATGTCTGGTGGTATGTGCACCAGCACACCAGTGGTTACTTCCCGCTCGACGGGCTTGCCGTCCACTTCGACCATCTGAATTCCCTTGCCGCCAATCACATAGAGGATTTCTTCCACACCGGGATGGTTGTGGCGGATGTGTCCCTTTCCGGGTTCGAGCACGACAACGCCCGCGCTGAACCGATCCGTGCCCGTGGTGCGCGGCTCCGATAGCCAGGATAGCCGGCCCCAGTCGAAAACTTGCGTTTCTACGTCGGCGGGTTCGATGAATGTCTTGCTCAGTTCGTTCATGGGTATTAACCTCTGGCTTTCTCTGCGATAAGTTCCAGCATCAACGATACGGCGCGCGACGAAAAGGCCGGGTCGTTGATGTTGGCGTCAATTTCATGCACGGGAATGTTGTGAACATTTGATTTGATTGCTTCGAAACATGCTGCATCTGCATTGCGGTCGCAAAACAACTGGCCGTCGCCATCGAGTATTGAAACGCCGCGCAGCGGCAACAGAAACGCAACAGGTCCTTTTGCCGCGTTCGCTTTCGCGGCAAAGACGCGGCCCATCTCGGCGTTTTCATCCGCGTTCGTCCGCATGAGCGTGACGGCAGGGTTCCACTCGTAGAACAGGCGGTTCGCGTCGCGATATTTCTGCGGGACGGTATTCATTGGGCCGAAGTTCACCATGTCCACACAGCCCGGCACGATGAGGTGCGGTATGCCTTTTTCACCGGGCGCATCGAGCCTTTCCGGACCTGCACCGAACACGCCGCCACACAATTCGTCCGCCCACTCGGTTGTGGTGATGTCGAGCACGGCATCCACCATGCCGTCGCGCACGAGCGACTCCATGGTGCGCCCTCCGGATCCGATGGCATGAAACGCGAGCACTTCATAGCCGTGTTCAGCGAGCGCGGCGCTGCATGCGTTGACGCACTCCGTCGTGTTGCCAAACATGCTGGCGGCAATGATTGGCTTGCTTTCATTTGCGGGCGGCGGCCATACCTCGGTCATGCCGCAGATCGCGCCTGCGGCACGCGAAATGATCACGCGCGACACGCGGTTGAGTCCTGCGACATCGACGACCGATGGAAACATGACCAGATCGGAAGTGCCTACGTAGGCCGAGACATCGCCACTTGCCGCGGTGGACACGCACAATTTGGGTACGCCCAACGGTAGCGCGCGCATCGCCGCTGCGATCACGGAAGAACCGCCCGTACCGCCCATGCCGATAACGCCATCGAACTTTCGTGCTGCAAACAACTCTTTTAGCAGCACCGGCGCTCCCGCGGCCATTGCCTTCATCGCTTCGCCACGGTCGTTTTTGGTGCGAAGGGATTCCAGGTCCATGCCGGCTGCGCGCGCGACTTCGTCGGCTTCGATATCCACTTTAAAGAGGTCGGTGGAGCCTAGGGTCCCGATATTCATCGTAAGCACCGGAAATCCGCGGCCGAGGACACGTTGCCGCAGGAAGGCAAACTCTTCGCCCTTCGTGTCGAATGCGCCGATGATGAGGATTGTCTTGCCCACGCGCTACCGCTCCTCTACCGCGCCATGCCGGCCCGCGCCGGAAGCGAAGCGCTGTGCGCCTGCAAGCGAATCGGCCGCCAGCGAGCGAAGGCCATGCTCGAATTCATTTCTCAATGCTTCAGGCAAGGGAAGATCGAATTGTTGATAGGCGGAGAGCCTGTCGCCTTGCATGCATACCTGCGGGAATTTCGAAATTTCTAGCGCAAGCTGTTCGGCTGCTCGGCGGGCTTCGCCGTGTGGCACTACGCGATTGACCAGCCCCATCTCCAGCGCTTCTTTCGCTGTCACGCCGCGCCCGGTGAGTATCAGGTCGAGCGCGTGCGACAGTCCGATCAGGCGTGGCAGGCGCACCGTGCCGCCATCGATCAGCGGAACACCCCAGCGCCGGCAATAAACGCCGAGTATCGCGGACTCGCCTGCGACACGCAGATCGCACCAGAGCGCAAGCTCGAGCCCGCCGGCTACGGCGTGTCCCTCGATTGCGGCGATCACGGGTTTCCGTAAGACCGTGCGGGTGGGCCCCATCGGGCCGTCGCCATCGGGTTCCAGGCGATTAAAACTACCCGACGCGATTGCCTTGAGATCCGCACCGCTACAGAACTGACCGTGGTCTCCGTATAACACACCAACAGACGCGGTGTCGTCCTGCTCGAATGACGCAAACGCTTCGACGAGCGCTTGGGCAGTCTCGCCATCCACTGCATTGCGACGCTCTGGCCGCGACAGGACTACCGTCGTGACAGGGCCTTTTTTCTCGACCGAGACCGGCATTGCATGACTCCCATTCCCAGTACGCGGCTCACTATAGCACGGGGGCGCATTGTTCGCAGCCAGGCGCGTGGGTAAACTATGCGGCGATTCCGGGGGGAGCATCGCCGTTTGATATGAAGTATCTTCATCCAAAAGAATCGCTATCGCAAGACGATATCGCGCTCGGCATGCGCATGATGCTGTACGACGCGGCGTTTGTGACGTTCATGGGCGTGCTGACGACCGGCGCATTCCTGATTGGCTTTGCGCTGTCGCTGGGTGCGTCGAATGTCGTGGTTGGGGTGATCGCCGCGGCGGGGCCGCTCGCACAGATTCTGCAACTGCCGTCTATCGTGCTCATTGAGCGATACCGTAAACGCAAAGCGCTCGCGCTGTATGCTGCTGCGGTGAGCCGTGCCACTTGGTTTGTCATAGCGCTTGTGCCGTGGCTGGTTCCCCGCGAGTACTGGATTCCTTCGTTTGTGGCGTTACTGCTCGTGCATTTCGCCACGGGCAACCTCGCGAATTGCGCTTGGAATTCGTGGGTGCGCGACTTGATACCGATGCCCGTGTTTGGCACGTTTTTCGCGAAGCGCATGGCGATCGCGACGTTCATTGGCGCGGTGCTGAGCGTGGCGGGCGCGGTGATGGTGGACGCGTGGAAGCAGCACTACGCGGCGCCGCTGGGCGCTTACACGATTGTATTCGTGGTTGCGGCGTTTTCCGCGGTCATCAGTCTGTTCTTCATCGCTCGAATGCCGGAACCCGAGATGCCGGCGCAATCGGGCACGACCATACGTCAGATCTTGAAGGAGCCGCTACGCGACGCAAAGTTCCGCGCCGTGCTGATTTTTCTGGGGTGGTGGAATTTTGCCGTAAACTTTGCAGCCCCTTTCTTCGCCGTGTACATGTTCCGCAAACTTGAAATGAGCATGGTTTGGGTGATCGGGCTTTCGGTACTGAGTCAGTTGGTGAACGTGGTGTTCTTCCGCGTATGGGGGCGTCTGGCGGATCGGTATTCAAACAAGTCCGTGCTGACGGTGTCGGGGCCGTTGTTTATCGTCACGTTCCTGATGTGGCCATTTGCGACCATGCCCGATCCGCATTTCTTCACGATTCCGCTGCTCATCGCGATTCACGTGCTCGCGGGCATTTCCACCGCGGGCGTGACACTGTGCACCAGCAACCTCGCGTTCAAGTGCGCACCGTACGGAAAAGCAACCGCATACCTCGCGGTCAACGCGTTAATCTCTGGCGTAATGGCGACGGTCGCGCCGATTATCGCGGGATTTATCGGCGACTACACGCAACACTTTGAGTTGCAGATTTCTCTGCGGGGGAAAGACACGGTCAGCGGCGCGACGCGTTTTGACGTGCCGACGGTGGACCTGCAGGGTCTCGACTATGTGTTCCTGCTTGCGGCAGTGTTCGGCGCGATTGCGATACACCGATTGCTTGCCGTGCGCGAAGAAGGCGAAGTGGAGGAGGCGGTTGTCCGCCAGGAACTCATGCTGCAAATGCGCCGCATGGCGCGGCAAGTCTCCACTGTTGCGGGTATGCGGCAGGTGATCAATTTCCCTTTCGGCACGCTGAAGCAGTGGAGGCAGCGGCGGCGCGATGCTGAGTAGGCTCTGTTCGGGTTAAACCGCAGTTCGCGGTCGTATTGATGGAATGTCATTTGCTGTCAGGGGTGACACCGCTGATACAGGAACGGCGACAACCTGAATCGAATCACCAACGGCATTGAATATTTCCAGCAAGCAACCTTCTTCACCTCCAAGGGGGTGCGGTGCAAAGTCCACCGCCGTTGCAACGTCGCCCTTTTTCAAACCAAGCTCTTCTACGTCTCTCGATTGGTCGACTCGCCCGAAGAGTTCAGGTTTCATGATCTAAGTTCTTTACCCAACCGGATCCAGACTGTAGTCTCACTCATTGCACGGCCACCGTTTATCTAAAAGAGGTTAGCGACTCTCGATTACTCGCTTAAGATCACTCAAATCGTAGAAAGGCAATGCGCCGTGCACGACGTTGATTAGGTGATTGCGGCCCTCGGCGGAGTTTACTACGTCAACCCAGGAGGCGAGGCCGCCGTGTGTTTCGACGGAAGCAATCAAGGACGGCTCCATGGCCGCGGCGTGCAGCGCCGCGGGTCCTATGAGTCCGTAGGTGTGCAAGGCCACCTTCCCTTGCGTGGCACCGGGAAGGTTTTGGACGTAGCGCGCGCAGATCAGCAGATCTTCCGCCCACATTGTGATGAAAGGCCGGTTCAGCTGGAATGCGAGCATGCTGGCCTTATAGCTTGGGCCAAAGAACTCTTCCCACTGCGCGCCGTGAGACCAGGACGATTTGGTTTCGCCGCAATTGCGCAGATCTACAGCGAGCACGCGCTTGCCACTTTTCGCGAGTGCGATGCAATCCTGCGCAACCGAGATTTTGCCTTCGCTTGCAGCGACTATCACGGTTTCAGAAGGTGACTGTTCTGGCGTGTAGAGGACCGCGGGCAGTTCAATACCCGGTTCCGGCAGCAGCACGAGGCTTTCGACGCTATACCCGTCTTGCCGCGCTGTCGCGATGGACTTTACTTCGGGAACGGGAAGATGAGCTGCGGGACGAATTCCGGTGAGTTCACGAACCTTTGCCAGCGCGGAATCTTTCGATTCGGCTGCCCAGAATGCTTCGCGCGACTTTTGTTGCTCCAATTGAATATCGCGATTGATGTCGAACACCGACCGTTCGCCGGGGAGTTTCAGCACCTGGCCTTCGGCGGTCACGAGGGCCTCTTCATCCGTTAGTACGATTATCTCGGGTTCGGTGGCGGTGTCGTCTATGTTGAGCAGCCAGCGTTTCATCCAGCGGACCATGGCCTGTCGAAGCGGTGGCGTACAGCCGTGGTCCTCGTCCGCTTCGGCGATATCGAGGCGCTCAGAGTATCCCATGCGCGTATAGAATCGCTTCGCTTGGCGATAGGTGTCCCAGGTGCCGGCGATGGGGAAGAAGTCGCGCGTCGCGCAGCAGACCAGTGTCGGCTTCGGTGCGCGGGCCATGAGGTAGTCGCCGTGGTCCATGCCGAAGGCGAGCTGCCCGGCAATGCACTGTTCGCCGTCGTGTGGGCCGTCAACGAGGATGAGATCTTCCAATGAGGTGATGTAGCAACTCGGTGCCGCGCAGAGCACGCGATCGTCGAGCGCGGAAATGTAGGCGGTGAGCGTGCCGCCGCCGGAGTTGCCGGTGCATCCGATTCGGTTCGGATCGATGTCGGGCCGGCTGCACAGATAATCGATGCCGCGAATGCCGTCCCACACGCGGTAGGAAGCGACATTAAGTCCGAGCGGGATGCTGGATACCGTTACGAGCGTATGTTCGATGGTCGAGCCGTAGGTTTGTTTGCCGTCTGCGTCGAGGATTTGCGCGCGTTCGCCCTGGCCTATTGGGTCATAGCAGAGTGCCGCGATGCCGTTCGTCGCAAGGAATGCGCAGGCGCGCTGGTAGGCCTCGCCCGCTTTGCCGTTTGGGTCGTGTCCGCAGGGAAACAACACGGCTGGATAGGGCGGATCGGTCTCGGGCAGGTACATCAATGCTGTGACGTGAAAATTAGGCCGGCTTTCGAAGATGACTTTCTCGATCCGGTAATCGCCGCGATCCATCGTGTCCATGACCTTGGCGTTTAGCGGGGTCTTCTCCGGCCAGCTGCCAAGCTGTTGCAGGAAGAATTCGCGGATGCGCTGTTTGTGCGTTTCGGCGTCCGCAGGCGTTTCGATTTTCTCATAGGCGTCCGCGCGTCGTTCGAAGGCCTCGACGGTTCTTGCGCGAAGGTAGTTTTCCATCATCAGCGCGGGTTTGTCGGCTTCGGTTAATACACTGGTCTGTGCACTTGCCAAAAACTGGCAAAAAATTGTTGTGCACGCGGCAAACACAGGGGGCAACAAGTTCTTGATAGATCGCATCTAATTACGTTCCTCTTATTAGATCGGCAACTTTAGTGGGTATTAACGTAGAATAATCTGCTTCGGCACGGTAAGCGCGATCAAAAAGGAAAAGCTCATTACTTTCCCAATAGTATTTGCCAACGAGTCTCGTTCCCCGGCAAATCAATAGAGTTTTTTCGAGGGCGTCTAGCTCCGTTGTCGCACTAAGCCACACAATATCTTCGTGATCATAATAGAACCAGGCCCAGGTTTCCCCCGGCTTTTTAGCGTAAACCGATGTCGTATAGGGCTCCAACGTCCAATTGAATTCTTGATATACACAAAGGAGCGTGCCGTCGGGTGCCGTAGCCGATACCACTATTCTGGGGTAAAGCAAGCGTGATCCTAAGAGCGCCGCTGCCAGCGCCACTATGACGAAAAAACTGACTGCAGCAATAACACTGAGCCTTGCCTTTCCCATATGCCAACCTAGGTCCGCCCCTCAAACAAATCGCGTCCGAGCACCAGCGCGCGGATTTTGCGGTCTGCGACGCTGCGTTTTAGCATCCAGAAGCCGCAGTCTGGGTTGATGTAGGTTACGCGATGGGGGCCGAGGGCTTTGACGGCTTCTTCGATGCGTTTTGCGATCAGGTCGGGAGTCTCGACTACGTTGGATTTTATATCCACGACACCCAGGCCTATTTTTACTTTTGGATCGATCTGTGCGAGATGTTCCAGTTCCCAACTGCCGCGATGCGCGACTTCGATAAGGACGTGATCGGTGTGCAGGCCACTGAGGAAATCGATCAGGTGTTTCCAGTCGCCTTTTTGGATTGTTTGGCCGCCGTAGTTGCCGAAGCAGAGGTGGACCGCGGGCGTAGTTGTCACCGCGTCGAGCACTTTGTTGATTGCGGGCAATGCCCAGACGGCATCCTCGGGATGGCCGGGGATGTTGGCTTCGTCGATCTGTACGATGTCCGCGTCAAGCTCCGCGACCTGTGAGGCGAGAACATCTGCAATGGCACTGCAGAGTGCGGCGCGGTCGTTGTAGTGAAGGTCGAGCAGGGTTTTGCTCAACATGTGCGGGCCGGTGACGGTGAATTTCATCGATGCCGTGGTGAGCGCGCGCGCACGTTCGCAATCGACGGCGAGGTTCAAAGTGCCTTCGCCGATAGGGCCGTCCACCACGCCCGCGGGCTTCGCGCGGAACTTCATCTGCGGATCAGCGTGAAACGTGGCGATGTCCGTGCGGGTGACCTGCGAGCGCACGTTGGCCAGGGGACGAACAAAATAATCGATCATGCCGTTCGTGTCCGGATGATTGATGTCGAAGCGATAGAGTTCGCCATCTGCGACGACGTCGATACCCGCGTCTTCCTGAATCTTGAAGACGACACTTGTCGCGTCCACAAGCGCTTGCTCGCTCGGCAGCGCCGCCAGCCAATCGGGTACCGGGTAGCTGCCAACAACAGTGGTCTTGATCATCGCGGCCAATTCTCCTCTTCTGACAATCACCATGCCTGGATTGTCATTGTAAACTAGTTTGTTGAACCCTGGGACCGATTGTTGCCGCGAATCGGGGGGCTATGTTTCATCCAGCGATTCATATGCCCAATCGTTTAGTGGGGTCATGCTTTCGAAATCGACGTTCATGCCGAGGCCGAAGCCCGGCTGGTTTAACGATTCAAGGGCAATCTCACCGTCGCGGATGCGAAGCCGCGCGCTGTCGCGGAACGGTTCATAGAGATTGCCATGCACGCGGAGGCAATCGGCAAGTTCGGAATACGAGACATGATTGAGCGTGCCGCAGTAGTGATG
>CALEZK010000560.1 GCA_937928585.1 uncultured bacterium
CTATACAGGTCATCATTTGAAAATTCAGCGCTCAACTCGCAGCGACAAAAGCACAGCCAGAACCGTTTCATTAGAAACATTTTATGTTCTTATATGCTCAATACGAGTATTTCTGCGTCGTGTCACAGGGAGATCTGTCGCCAAAATTACCAGTAAAGTTAGAAATAAACACATGATAAGACTATCAAGGAGTTTATCTCTGCAAGCGTGGAGGCCTCCGAAAAACTGAGAACTTTCCGAACCTATACTAGGGACCAATCTCGCCTTGAGTCGTGAGAAAACCGAATAAAGAAGTACTACAAATTTCTCAATCTGGAAAGAATTTACTATATCACTTTCCGGGATTGGAAAGCGTCAAGAATACACTGTTTCAAGTGAATTCTGACGCGAGATGGCTTTGAGAGAGGCTCTGCCGATTCGTGCCTGATTCCAGAGAAACGCCTTCTAAGGGTGTAATTTATAATTAAACTGAGCTAGGGGAGGGAATCCGCGTGGCTGAGCCCAGGCTTGCCTCACGCGCTCCGGAGGCGCATTGACACCCTCGGTCGCTACTGTTAGAATCGAGCCATCGCCACCGGGCGGGATTAACTCAGTTGGTAGAGTGCCAGCTTCCCAAGCTGGATGTCGCGGGTTCGAACCCCGTATCCCGCTCCAACTTTTCACTTCAGGTCTCCGAACTTCAGTCTACGGAACGGTTCATTTTCTAGATACGCTGAACCAGTGTGGACAGTTTTTGGTAGCCGCTTTTCGAGAACCCCAATTCAACTGAGTCAAGAACCACTGAAAATCTTGCGGGCCGCGAAAATCTTTGATGTAAGGTCATATGCAAAAACCATTGAATGGCAGTGTTTTGCGGCTGCATGCTAATTCCAAAAGATAGGTGAATATATGACACCATTGAGTTGGGTGCGGGGTTTCTTGGGGACGGCCTGAGTTGGATAAACTACATTTAGCTCGACGGCATTGCGACATAATAAATATTATCGGACGTTATTTGAATTGGGGTTGGGCTGTATTCGCGCCCCTTCGTGCTATTCTGCCCGTTCGATAATGCTGGCGAACTCAGTGAGTTTGTCCGCCAGATCCACAACCCTTGTTGCAACGGCTGCGTCTCGTACTGCCATCTCGTCCTGTAACTCATGGAGGGCCTTGGCAAACTCATAGGCCGCCATCAATGCAAAAGCCTGGGTATTGACGCGGGTACTGGTGGATTCGAGGTCTTTCAGGCGTGCGTTAATGCTTTCGACTATTTGTCGTGTATCCTCGACACTCTTGAATGTCGGCACCCTAACCGTTAGGCCTCCTAAGCTTACCTCACAGGTTGGTGGGATCATCGTTGGAGTTCTTTGTGTAAGATTTTTACATTCAGCAAGATATGCCGCAACCGGTGTCCAATTTCCTCTCGGTTGTTTTGCGCGGCCTCTAACTCTGCGGACAAGCGTACAGCCTCATCTCTGGCATGCTGGAAGGTTGCAGATTCTTTACGAATTCGCCATTGCTCTTGAAGCAGGGTTTCTTTCTCTTCCTCGAAGAGCTTTTGGGCCTCAGCGAGTTCCCGCCGGTTCTCTGAGATGTGTCCACGGCGACCT
Source organism: uncultured bacterium (assembly GCA_937928585.1). Lineage (GTDB taxonomy): Bacteria > Hydrogenedentota > Hydrogenedentia > Hydrogenedentales > SLHB01 > JABWCD01. Next base: position 1,590 of record CALEZK010000560.1, read on the forward strand.
TCGCTGGTATTCCAAGCGTTTGATACCGCCTTGATTGCATTCTCCAGGCGTGTTAGTGCCAGCTCTGTTTCCGTGGTTTTTACCGGAGCGTGGCCCCGCATTTTTCCTGTAGTGATTTGAGAATCTGATCCCATGCCTTTTGCGTGTCCTTATCGGTCAGCGTGCGTTCTTGGGATTGGAAGATCAGACTGAGCGCGATACTTTTCTTCCCTACTGGCACTTGTTTGCCCGCATATACGTCGAATATTCTAACATCTTGGAGCAGTTTTCCAGCGGACTTTCGAACATTGTCGAGTAAAGTTTCCGCCGCGACAGAGGTGTCCACGAGAAGAGCCATATCTCGCATTGACGGCGGAAACGACGAGAATGGGCGGAAGACGACATTCTCGCTCTGTTTGCAAAGCACCTTGTCGAGAACCACTTCCGCCAGAAATACGTCCTGTTCGATCCCAAATTTCTCGAGCACATCGGTGGCTACTTGTCCATACCAAGCTGCGCTTACCCCATCAATTTCCGCCTTTGCGGCATGTCCAACGGTAAATGTGTCCGTGTTAAAGCTTGACCATATTGGGGTGAGTCTGAGCTGGTTAAATATATTTTCCAAGACACCTTTGCAGTCGTAGATATCAACAATCGATTTTTCGCGTCCCCAATGCTCGTCTTCGCGCAGTCCGGTCAGAACTATGCCGATACGGGCGGATTCTGACGGCTGGTCTTCGCCAGTGCTGGATGGCCGGTAGACGTGCCCGATTTCGAATGCATGAAGTCTGCGCGCTCCTCGCCGTATGTTGAGGGACGCCGCGTTGAGCAAGCTCGGTATTAAGCTGGGCCGCATGGCACTGGAGGTTTCGGCCAGCGGATTCTGCAACATGACCAAATTATCGCTTGAGGTGCCAAGCCCTGCCTTGGAGATTTCTTCAGGGGAACTGAACGTCAGGTTCATCATCTCCGTCAGTCCAAGTGACACGAGATACCGGCGCAGCTTTCGGGTCTTATTTTCTTCAGGTGCATATACCATTTCCGATTTACGCACCCGCGGGACTGTCGCTGGAATATTGTCATAGCCGTACATACGGGCGACTTCTTCGATAAGGTCTGCTTCGCGAGTTGCGTCGTGGCGCCAACTCGGCACCCGAATCGTGCAGGCAGCGTCCGAGCTGTTCGTAACCTTGAAACTAAGACGTTCGAGGATTGCCTTTTGGGTATCGGGTGCGATAACGGTACCCAACAGTGCATTGGTTCTCGTCCAACGCAATGAGATTTCGATTGGCTCGGTTGGGGCTGGGTATGAATCGATTCGACCCGAGGCCACCTTGGCTGAGCAGATCTGGCTGGCCAACTGGGCAACTCTATCGCAAGCCCAAGCGGCCATTTCGACATCGGCGCCTCGCTGAAAGCGTTGCGAGGCCTCGGTATTCATGCCAAGCGCCCTGGCTGTTTTTCTGATGCTCGATGGCGCGAACCAAGCGCTCTCGAAGAGTATTCGACGGGTATTCTCCCCCACTTCGCTGTCGATTCCGCCCATAACGCCCGCAATTGCGACCGGGCACTTCGCGTCAGCAATGACGAGCATGTCGTCACGTAACGTTCGAATTTCCGAATCGATTGTCCGTATCGTTTCCCCGGCCTTGGCCCGACGAACAACAATTCGGTTTTCTTGAAGCCGGTCCAGATCGAACGCGTGCAGGGGCTGGCCGGTCTCCAGCATGACATAGTTTGTGATGTCGACAGTCGGATTCACCATGCGTTGCCCAGCATGCGCCAGTCGCTGGGCCATCCATAGCGGAGTAGCCGCCTGTGCGACATCCGTTACGATTCGCGCGACATAGCGCGCGCAGAGATCAGGCGCGTCATTGGTAACGGTCGAAAAGCTTTCGGCGGATTCTCCTGTTTCGAGGCAAGTAGCGTCCGGGAGTCTCAAGGGGAGCTTGAAATACGCTGCGAGCTCACGGGCCACGCCAATCATGCCTGCCCAGTCGCCCCGATTTGGCGTCACCTCGATTTCGTAAATCACATCGTCCAGGGCCAACAACGGGATAGCGTCGGCACCGATCGGCAGGTCTGCCGGCAGAATCAGCAGGCCGTCGTGATCCTTGCCCAATCCCAATTCCCGAGCGGAACACATCATCCCTTGGGATTCAATTCCGCGCATTTTACGGCGCGCGATTTCAAAACCGCCGGGTAGCGTCGCGCCGATGACCGCAGTGGGCACGATGTCCCCCGCTTTCATATTCTTTGCACCGCAAACGATCTGCAGTGGGTTTGATTCGCCGATATCCGTCTGACACACCACGAGTTTGTCGGCGTCGGGATGCGGCTTAATCTCAAGTATCTTACCGATTACGACATTCTTAATTTCCGCACCAGGACGCGTAACCTTCTCAATCTCAAGCCCGAGCATCGTCAGCTGATGCGCCAGCTCGTCGACTCCAAGTTCGATGTCTACAAACTCTTTCAACCATTTCAGCGAAACTTGCATGATTTAGAACTGCTCCAGGAAGCGGATGTCGCTCTCGTAAAAATGATGAATACTGTTGATTTGGTGGCGTGCCATTGCAATTCGCTCGACTCCCATTCCAAAAGCGAATCCGGTGTACTTCTCGTAATCGTACCCTGCGTACTCAAATACACGCGGGTGAACCATGCCGCACCCGCCAATCTCCAAAAGGCGCGTATGAGGCTGTCCGCCGCGCATAGACGTCCACTCGACGTGGATTTCCGCAGATGGTTCCGTGAAAGGAAAGAAATGCGGATTGAATCGGACTTTCACATCGTTTCCGAGCAATCTTTTCAGGAAATGCATCAAAGTTCCCTTGAGATCCGAAAAGCTTACGCCCTCATCGACGAGAAGACCTTCAACCTGATAGAACATTGGGCTGTGTGTCGAGTCGGCGTCGACGCGATATACGCGGCCAGGCGCGATTACGGCGATTGGCGGTTTCGCGCGCTCCATCACGCGCATCTGCACTGGCGACGTGTGCGTGCGAAGCACAATGCCGGGTTTGACGAAGAACGTATCGTGAGAATCGCGCGCGGGATGGTCGTCCGGCGTATTCAAGCTGTCAAAGTTGTAGTATTCCGTCTCGATTTCCGGCCCCGTCGCAACCTGAAAGCCCAACTCAGCGAAGATTTCGATAATCTCGTCAGTGACTTGAGAAACCAGGTGCAAGTGTCCCTGTGAGGCGCGGCGACCTGGCAGGGTAAGGTCCGGTGCGTCTGCGGCCGATTTGGCCTGCTCTTCAATAGCTTTCAATCCTGCAACGCGCTCGTCCAGCGCTGCTGATAGGGTCTGCTTTAGCTCGTTCGCTACACGTCCCAACTCCGGGCGCGCATCCGGTGGCGCCTCGCTGACGCCGCGCAGGATGCCGGTCAGTGCGCCTTTTCTTCCAAGGTATTTTATGCGCAGTTCTTCGGCGTCGCGAATAGACGCGACGGTTTCGATTTCGGCAAGCGCACTCGACCTGAGTTCATTTATGGTATCAATCATGATTCAAGCTTTAATCCTTCAAAAAGTGCCGAACCGACTCGCACTTCTGTTGAACCTTCTTCGATGGCGACTTCAAAATCATTCGACATTCCCATGGAAATGCGCGAAAGCTTGTAGCGCACTGCCAACGCTCGAAGGGCGGCAAACACCGGGCGAGTCCGCTGTGCGTCTGCATACAACGGTGCCATTGTCATCAGGCCTTCGATGCGCAGGTTTGGTAATGCTTCAATTTCGTGCAACGCCTCCCCCAGCGATTGCGGCGCGAATCCGTGCTTCGTCGCCTCACCCGATACGTTTACTTCCAGCAGCAGGGGGAGCGGCTCATGCCCCGGGGGCAGCCGCTTGGCGAGTTCGACCGCAAGTTCCAGGCGGTCGACTGAATCAACCCTGTCGAACAGTCTGCAAACGTCTTTGGCTTTACGGCGTTGCACGGAACCAATCATGTGCCAAATTGCCCCGTCCAACCTTGCAGCCACTTTGGATTCGGCGTCTTGAATTCTGCTCTCACCGAAATGCCGTAAGCCCTGAGCGTGCAGGCATCGAACTTCATCCAGGCCAACAGACTTGGTGACCGCAATAAGCGTTACCGATTCAGGAGGGCGATTGGACCTCTGACAGGCAGCCGCAATGCGTTCCCGAATACGATCGAGGTTATTCGCAATCGCGGGCTGCACAACCCTGACTCCCCCGTTTCGCCCGAAAAAATACTGAGTACGAGATCGTAAATGGGTTGGCGAATCGAATCAAGTTGCGAGCGCTGGGTTGTGTACTAAGCGGGAATATACGGATTTAGTTTAGACGGCTTGGCCGGTTCCGCGCCAACAAAGCGGTACCAACTATCACCTGCTTTCAGAATGATGTTGCCGTCCAAATTCAGCGTCAGGCGGTAAACCTCGGGATGCTCGTACTGCAGTTTTATTGCTTCATCACTGTCGGCTTTAACATCCGTATATGATTCGCCAGCGTAGTCTGTTCGGGTCCAAGTGCCGTCAGCGAAGCGGTATTGTTTACCCCCCAGCGACTTCGGCATGTGGCGCACATACTGAAGTTGATCCTCATTTCGATCGATGTAGCGAAGCTCCGTGACTGATAAGGGAAGGTCTCCATCCTTCTTGTACTGAATTATCAAGTCTGTGGCATGATTCCAGAATTCATTGCTTAACCAACGTCCCTGCTCCAAAGCGGCGATGGCTTCTTCAAATCGCTCTTGCGCACGCAATTCTGCAGCCTCTATCTTCAGCAGACGTGCCTCAACGTAGGTGTCTTGGTCTGGGCCTGTTGCTCCTGGGATAATCAGGGTATGCCAGTGTGCCTTTGCCTTTTCTGACAACTCGATTTCGAGCTTGCGCTTTTCGTCGGATTTGGCCAGCCAAGTGGAAGCATCTTCGCCCCGCGTTTGAAGACGTTCCGCCATATCGCGGGCAAACCTCGATGCTATGCCGGCGTACGTGGTATCTCTATCGAGAATCTCGCCCTGCATCAGTTTAATGAATCGCGGCGCTGTTACATTCTGAGGCCAACCCTTTCGGTAGCTTTCCCAGCCCGCCATGGATTCTTCGTATCGTTCGTCAACACCTTGAATTCGATACAACTGCCTCCGTACCCATGAGTCGTGGTCGAGGCGGGTTGCTTGATCAAGGTACTTAATCGCATTTACGTGATCATTCAATTTTTCTTCGTAAATTGAGTATCCAAGATCAAAGTAAAGTTTGTAGTTACGAGGATTTTTTCGAATTCCGTCTCGAAGGAAATCTACACCAAAGAAGTAAAAACGTTCTTTTGAAGTGGACTCACGACCGACCCAAGCCTCGTGAACCGGATCGAAAACCCGCAGTTCCCAAGGAGTGTCGTCCATCTGGGCTGTCGCGTTGTATGCCATGTGCCAAGAACCCAGCAGGTATGCGTCTACAAAGCTGGGATCGAGCGTCACGCAGCTCTTCATCAGCGGCATCATGCGATGCATCATGCCCTTGTGCCAGAAACGGTCCACTTCCAGCCAAACTAAGTTTGCCGCCATCTTGCGAAATCCGAAGAACATATTGGCAAGGCTGATGTTCGTGCCTTTTTCCTCATACATGCCAGCAACGCCAAGCTGCGTCCCGAAACCCGCGACACGGCCGTCGCGGTACGCGTCGATTAAGTCGGTTCGAAGCTCCGAAGCATCTGAACTTTGGGCAAACGCCCAAAGCGTTGCATCGCGCGCACGTTGTTCATCGGTATAGATTTCTTGCTGTCCGGCCCCCAGCGCTTCAATCGCGTCCGATCCCTCTTCTACCTCGTTCGCAGCTGCGGCGTCAGCGGACTCGGAAATGTCTGCGAAGGTATAACGCACAACTTTGTCAAACGGCTTTCCCTGCGGATCCAGGTCGTTTTCGCCAACCTCTATGTCTGGCAGCGCGGAATTCGTGAGTTCCACAAGTTTGGCGAATAATTCCTTGTCGACATACTTGGCCGGATCTTCGCCCGGCGGAGCCTGGCCAGGATCGCCGAATACTCTTACCTGGTTGGAAGAGCTGATAATCCAACGATAGAACCGGTCGCTGTTTTGCAGGTGATTTACTTTTGACCCCTGAAGCGAAGCCAAGAGCAATAAAGCGGCTACAGACAAACCAAGGATGAGATTTGGAAACTGCTTCACGGCGGTCTACAACTCCTTGCGCCGGAAAATCCAATACGACATCAGGTAGCCCGCGACGCCATACACAAATCCGTAAAGAATCAGCTGCGGAATCATGGCGTCACGCGGATGGTCATTCACGCTCAAGTAGAGAATCTGGTCTTTCAGATTGAAGTATTGCAGATTTGGCAACACCTGCCACAAACGATAGGCGGATTGACCGATAATCCAGTCAATTGTCGACTCGGTCTGGCCGGATCGGTCGTAAACATCCTTCAGGTACTCGGTGAGATTTCCTGTGATGTAAATGAACAGGCCGCCGATGGTCGGTAAAACAGAGGAAGTTGATGTGCAGGAAATCGCAAATGTAAAGGCGGAAACAATGAGGAATTGAAAATAGGTCAAGAGAATCGACCAAAGCAGGAGTGTCGGCGCGACCTGCTCTTTCAGATACAGCGCGAAGAAGAAGAGGCCACCCATTAGCGCGAGATTGACAATAATGATGATCTGGACGCCAAGGAACTTGCCCAAGAGGTACTGAAAACGACGAACCGGTTTGGAGAGAACGGTATAGACGACCTTGTTTTCGACTTCATTTGGAACCACTGATGCAGAAACGAAGATGGTAATCAGCATCCCGAAAATAGATATTGCTGTTACGCAGATGTCCTTGATCAACTTGACGTCTAGTTCGGATTGCCCCGTGGTGTCACTGCTGGTCGTCAGGAACGCGGTCATGAACTGCGAACCGAAAATAACCATGATGCTCAAAATCAAGAAGCCAATAAGGGTCTTCTTGCGAATACCTTCGCGGAATGTATAGACCGCGATACTCCACACGCCGCCCATGACTACTTCTTCCCTTCTTTCTTCGCCTTGGCATCTCCGACAATGCGCACGAAGAGCTCTTCCAGAGTTTCCCGGCGCGGTGCCACGCTCACGACGGCAAGGTTGTGTGCCTTCAAGATCTCCATAGCGTCGTAGAGGGAAAGCGTTTGCGCCACACGAAGCCGCGCCCGACCGTCGATGCGATCTTCGACGACAATGCCTTTCTCCGCGAGCGAATTTACCGAATTCTCAGTTACCCCTGTGACGTCGACAGACAAATCGCGGTCCGTAAGCAATTCGTTGACCGTTCCCATGGTCTGAAGGACGCCTTCGTAAAGAATGCCAACACGATCACTGATTAATTCGACTTCCAGGAGTTCATGGCTCGAAATCATTAACGACTTGCCTTCCGAGCGAAGGCGGACCAATAAATCGCGCATTTCCTTGCGCGCAACGGGATCGAGGCCGGTAGTGGGTTCGTCCAGAATCAGAACTTGCGGGTCGCTCATCAACGCCTGGGCCAAGCCGATTCGCTGCCGCATTCCCTTGGAATAGCCGCGCAGCAGGCGCTTCCGCGCGCGCGTCATACCCACGATTTCCAGCGTCTCATCGATTCGACGCTCGAGATCTTTGCCTCGCAGACCATACAACTGACCATAGAAACGCAGGATTTCCTCGCCTTTGAGGAAATCGGGATAGTAGGCTCCCTCGGGGAGATAGCCGATCTTCCGTTTGATTTGAGGAAGACCAATGTCCTCGCTACCCATTATTTTCATGGTGCCGCTTGAGGGAAAGATCAACCCCAGCAGCATCTTGATAGTGGTGGTTTTGCCGGAGCCGTTTGGCCCGAGATAACCAAAGATTTCCTTCTCTTGGACCGCGATGGTGAGGTCGTTCAGCGCGTTTACGTCTTGCCCACGCCGCGCGCCCTCGTAGATTTTGCAGAGTTTATTCGTCTCGATTACTGCGGACACAGCACTACCTCAGCGATATGCGTTTTACTTTGCGGCCCAGCCCAGTTCGGGAATGGAAACTTCCTACCGTAGCAGCGTCTACCACACCGTTCAGGGTGCGCAGAATACCAAAAGCCCAGTATCGTGTCAACGAATTGCCAGCTACTCTCAAATGCAGACGCTCTGAAGTCCGCCCTTCAAATGAAATCTGGTCCGGGAATACGTACAATTGCGCAGCGGGAACCTAAAAGCTCAACAAACCCCGCCGTAGCCATATTCTTATTGGAGTGCAATACCCGGTGGTTTCACTGGTCCTCGAAGCCTTGGTCATCCTGATTTTAGTCCTGTTAAACGGCGTATTTGCCATGTCGGAACTTGCGATTGTCTCGGCAAGAAAGGCAATACTACAAAAGTGGGCAAATGCCGGCAACGGCGGCGCCAAGCCGACGGT
>CALEZK010000561.1 GCA_937928585.1 uncultured bacterium
TGAGCCGTATGCGCCGTCCTTCTTCTTCAAATTCTATTTCGGAGAGACCCGAATCCTGAAAGATCGCGATCAACTCTCGGAGCTTGTCCAATTCCAAAACGCAGCCCTCCCGTGGGACTACAACCTTACGGCGTTACGCGCGTTCAATGTAGGCCGAGGTGCGCGTATCCACTTTGATAACTTCGCCCTCACTGATAAACAACGGTACCTGCACAATCGCCCCGGTCTCCAACGTTGCCGGCTTCGTGCCGCCCGTTGCGCGATCGCCCTGCACGCCAGGGTCGCACTTCGTAATCTGCAACGTCACCGTAATCGGCGTTTTAACCATGATAACTTTCCCGTCGTGAAAGACGAGATTGATCATCATGTTTTCCTTGAGCCACTTCGCATTGTCACCGACCGTTGCCTCGCCGACCGGGATCTGCTCATAAGAAACCGGATCCATGAAATGGTACAGGTCGCCGTCGTGATAGAGATATTGCCAAGAGGCTTCTTCGAGGCGAACGTCTTCCATTTTTTCGCCGGAACGAAACGTCTTTTCAATGACACGGCCCGACAGCACGTTCTTGAATTTCGTGCGCACGAACGCGCCGCCCTTGCCGGGCTTCACATGCTGAAACTCGATTATTTCCATGAGCTGACCGTCTTGCAATACAACCAGGCCATTCCGAAAATCCGCAGTCGAAATCATGTTCCGAGAATCCTCAATTCCTTAGACGTTTTGCTCAGGTTTTCGCACCCATCTTCCGTCACCACGACGAGATCTTCGATGCGAACGCCCCCCTGCCCTGGCAAGTAAATACCCGGCTCCACCGTGACCACCATGCCCGGAGCCAACACCGCAGACGAATCGGGATTCAGGCGGGGGGATTCGTGAATTTCGATCCCGACACCGTGTCCCAATCCATGGCCAAAGTATTTGCCATGGCCGCCTTCCGTTATGAGGTCGCGCGCGATCGCGTCGACTTCACGGCAGGCTTTTCCCGGGCCAACGGCCTCGAGTGCGCGGCGTTGCGCAGTCAGCGTGAGGTGATAAATTTCCTCAAACCAAGCGCCGGGGATCGTACCGAAGGCAAAAGTTCGAGTCAAGTCAGAGCAATACCCGTTCAGCTTGCACCCGAAGTCCAAAAGGACTATGTCGCCCCGCTCCAAGGGTTTATCGCCCGGCTGCCCGTGCGGCAGGGAACTCCGCGCGCCAAACAGGGCAATCGTGTCGAAAGAGGCCCCTGAAGCGCCCCGCGCCTTGAACTCGTATTCAAACTTCGCCGCAAGCTCGCGTTCGGTGATGCCAGGCTTCAATTGATCGACCAAATCGGCTAAAACCCCCTCGGCCAGCTTGCCCGCCGCGCGAATCGTGTCGACCTCTTCCTTGTCCTTCACCATTCGCAATGGCGAAACAATGTCCGGCACCGGCGTCAACTTTCCGGTATACGCGGAACGGACGTAATCCAGCTCCGCCACCGTCATGTACCCCGGCTCAAACGCCACGGACGCCGCCCCCAACGCGGCAAGCTTCTCCCCAGCCCGCACCTGGATATTACCGGGGACCTCCTGCAGGGAAAATCCCTTGACCTGCGTCGCGGCCTGCTCCGTATAGCGGAAATCGTTCAGAAAAACCGCGTCGGACTCTGTAACGATAACCGCCGAAGTGGACCCGCGAAACCCGGACAACCATTGGTTTGTCGCCGGCGCAAAGCTGAGAAAGGCCTCACAACCCGTGCCGGCAAGACGGGAGCGAAGCGCGGTGATGCGTGATGTCATGTAGTGTCCTTTTCGAAACAGAATAAAACGAATAACGCCCCTGACAAAGCCGCGGCGATTTACCTAAGGTTCATCATCAATGGGCACGATTGCAATCGCCTGCGTCAAGCCACAGAGCCCATGCAACTCCCTGATGATCCACAAGCGGACGTTTCACTTCCACCAGGCCATAGTTGGGTCGTTGCGAGGGGGGCCAGATGCAGTGCGTATAGGTGAGTGAAAAGCAGCAAACCCACGGGACAAAGAACCCGTGGATTTGCCGCTACCTCAGAAACGCAGGATAACTGCGAAGAACGCCCTTAAATCGTGTACGCGAACCCGAACCACTCGCTCCACTCGCCTTCACCGCAGGGTGAATCGGCTTTGACGCGCCAGCGGCCCGGTTGCGCGCCGACCCAGGAGTACTCGTACTCGGTTTCGATAATGCCGCTCTGCGAGAAATAGACATCGTCAATATCCGCGCACCATTCATCGTCAGCGCAGCAAATGTAGCAATCAATCTCAATGGTGTAGCTAACCGCGTCCGGTACGGCCTCCCACTGGAACGTGGTGTCGCGCGGAAAGGTATCGAAAACGGAACCGTCTTCGGGAGACAGGAGTACCGGCGTGGCCAACGCGATCGTTTCCTCGCAAGGGCACAGCGGGCATCCGGTAAAAAAGATCGGGGCAAGAATCAACACCGCTACCGAACAACAAGTGAGAACCGGGTTCACTGGACGAATCCCCTTCTGACAAAAATCGCGTTACGCCATTCCGCCGTGCGCTCAAGTGAACCGCTCACTGAATCGCCGACAAGGGACAGACAGCAAGCGCCGCGCCAAAGGATATCGTCATGAACGCGAATCTCTGGAAGAAGCTGTTACCAAAAGCCTTACCTGCGGAAACGCCCCAAACACAGCAGAAGCGCGACGACAAATTGCGCCACCAAGCCCGCACAAAAATGTTACCGCCTGTGCGTTAAAGGACGGCCAAGCATGCCCGCGAGCGGACATTCCCAAAATCGAGCAACGCCCCCACTATGGACTGCGTCATTTCGAGCGGAGCGAGAAATCTACCACCCGCTACCAACCAACGTGCGCCAACACCTTCGCCGCAAAACCACACAAAGCTCACGAATCTTTTGTGGAGTGCGGTAGCGCAGCTACCGCAGAAGTCCACGTCATTAGTTGCCGCTAGGTTGCTGCAGTGCGGCAACTATTTCGTCTGCTCGTTCTCTCGAGAAGGTGCCGGTATGAACGGCTTCGTCAACGCTGTCGCGCACAACCGGCGCGGAAATCACTTTCCCATCGAACAGTATTGCAAGTCTCCTGCCGACGTTCTTGCTTGTAGATTCATTGAGCACTTTCGTTCCAGCTGCGGTCAGCCGAAGGTTTACCCTGTATCGCAGCGGTTCGTTGGGTACCGGCTTCGCTGTTGCCTCGGCGATATCGTTCCCGCCAATCACTATTTGGGGTAATACCGTAAACGTTTCGCTTCCCTCTATACCGGCGACGGAGATTGCATCCTGCGGATCGTCATTTTCCGCCGCAATCCAACGCATTTGGAAGCGCGGGTTGCTTACGTCCGACGAGGTCTTGCCCGGCGCGAAATCGGGCGCGGGCACCTCAGCCGCGGGGACAGGTTCTTTAACGCCCCCGTCCGAAAAAACAACGCGATGAGATTGAAACTCGAGGTCGGCGAATGCCGCGACGAATTCATCCGCTTCCGTTTTCGAAAGTCTGCCGGTTATCTGCGCATGACTCGAAATGGTGTCTCGCACGACTGGCGCGGCGAGCAGTTTTCCGTCGAACAACAGGGCGAGCCGCTTTCCTTTGTTCGCGGTCGTGCTTTCCTTGATGCGCGCGGCAGCAACTTCTTTGAACTGCGCGATGATGTGATACTGGAGAGGTGCGTTCTCGTCCGGTGCCGACGCCACCTCGGCCACATCGCTTTCGCTGGCGAGGATCTCCTGCGCCAGGATCAAAGTCTTGCCGTCGCTGTCTTGTACGGCGAGTCCGTCTGTCGCATTATCCGAAACCCAGCGAATCTGGAAACGCGGCGTCGCCAACGCCGGAATCGCCGGCTCGTTCGAGGAAGAGGCCGCTACGTCCTTGATATCATCCAATCCCACCAGCGCACCAATGAACGCCTCCGTCATCGGATACTTTCCGGGGTACTCCATAAACTCGGCGTGACCATCCATAAACAACACGTTCGCACCGGTTTTGCCGTCGGCCCACTGCCGTGGCCGCCCCACCATCGTCGGAATCTGGGACTGTGCAATTGCGCTGGCCGCAGGGTTATTGATGTCCTTAATAAAGAACCGCTCGATGCCTTCCCGTAAGAGGCGCGTTTGCATCGTCCCGCCCGACACGCTGTACTCCAAGTCTTTCGGCAGCGGCACATTGTTTGCCATCGCATCGCGATACGCCTTTACAAACGCCAACCCCGCGGCCTCGTCCTGCGTCGCATAGGGAATGTACCAATAGCTCGTATCGTCGAACGCCGCATCAGCGTCTGTTGCCGGTTCCATCCAAGGGCTGCGCAGGATTTGAAAATCGAATAGTAGGTTTGGATAAACGGACGCCTGATCCATCATCAAGCGACCGGGCCGCCCATCAACCTTGGGAAACTCGCCCTTCTGCGATTCGTTCGAGAACATTTTCATCACCAGGCCCAACTGTTTCAGATTGTTCTGATCGGACGCGCGCTGCGCGGCCTCTTGGTGAAGTCTCGCTTCGGCAGAACTCATCGGCGTCGTTCGCGAAGTTCCAGTGGGTTGTGGCTTATTTTGAATCTGGGCGTTCACCGCTTTCGTTCCAATCTGTCCCACAAACCCTTCGGCCTTGAGCAACTCCGGCGTGGATATCCAGATGTAACGATCTTCAAAGGCGTAGTCCAACCCCAATGGACGCAACAACGCAGACAGCGCGCCGCGAACGGAAACGTCATCGAGTTTGATACTGGCGACATGACCGGACAAAAGGCGCTCGGTAGCCGGCTCGGTGGTTTTTAATTGTGGATCGACTGCTTCGCCCTCGGATCGCACGACGCGCGTATCGATCACAAAATTGAGTCCGAGCGACTCGCTCAACGACGCCAGCACTTTGCTGAGGTGAGCGTTCTTAAACTCCAAACTTATCGGCGAATCGATTACGTCAATCGCCCACTCCGGCACCCGCGGTGGTTTTGGGTTTGAATCGAATGTGTCGTCGACTTTCGGAGATGCCGGCGGCGTCGGAACTACCACAGGAACAGCAGGCGGGGGTTGTACTGGCGTGGACTGCCGCACGTTGGATTCCGATCTTTCCACCGGGACGGTTTCCGTAAGCGCTTCTGTGCGCGCATTGGTCAATCCAACGCAAGCAAGCACGGCGAACACGGCCAGCGCCAATACCGACCATCCATATGATCCCTTTTTGAACAACGCAATCATTGCGATTCTCCTTTTCAATGCCGACTTGCCTTCGACAATACCGACGACGCCAGGGACGGATCGGAAGGTGCGCGTGCGTTCGAGCAGGGCGAGTATGGTGTTGCCGTACGCCCTTGCTTCGTCGGGTTCGACCGCGGTGAGTGCGAGCGCATCACAGGCAAGTTCCCGGTCAGTCCGCATGCGGTAAAACGCAAGCCACAAAACCGGATTAAACCAGTGGACGAGCAGCAGCGCGGATGTGAGCCAGTTCGCCAGTATGTCGCGGCGTTTGTGGTGGGCAATTTCGTGCAGAAAAATATGGCGCAATACAATCGGATCCGGCTTGCGCACCAACCCGCTCGGGACGAGTATTCGCGGCCGCAACCAGCCGAACAGCGCGGGGCCCCGATCCCAATCCACGGCGACAACAGCAATCGGCGTGGTCACGCCGAGTCGTTCCTTGCAGTCTTCAAGTTCATTCAACACTGCCGCGTCGGTCACAGGCCGGCAGCGCCGTACGCGCCGCAACAGGGAAACATTGCCGGCAATCATGCAAACGCCCAAGGCCAGCATCCCCGCGATCCATACCGTCGCCACACGGCCCCATACTCCTTGCCAAACATCCCGCAATAGCCCAATGGAACCGCTGCCATCGCCAACCGCATTGGGCGGTAACGATGGAGCTGTTGTGCCGGGTGGCGTTATGGGCGCCGATGTATTCCTCGGTATTTCCACCGAAACGTTTATCGGCGCGACGTAGTCGGGCGTCAGTTCAGACGCTTGTTGTTCAAACAAAGCGATCATCGGCGAAGCGAGGTTCTCCGGAAGTGTCAGCAGATTGAAAACGCTGAAGCTGCTCGACGGCGCTACGGGCATCACCAATCGCACCACAACCACGAACCAAAGTGCATAGCTCCAGCGGGGTGTCAGCTTGCGACGGAACAACGCCTGCACCACCAACACCAGAACCACCAGCACCGACGCCTGCAACGATGTCGGAATCACCCAGCCAATCGCGCCGATCGCGCTTGCCATAAAGGTATCCATCATCAGGATTCCTTTTTGTCCAGCAGGCGCCGGAGTTCTTCGATCTCGTCCGCACTGAGTTTTTCCGATTCAAGGAAATGCGCCACCATCGGCGTTAACGCGCCGCGGTAAACCCGCTGCAAAAAAGAGTGGCTTTCAACGCGCATGCAATCTTTCTCTTCAACAAGCGGGAAATAGTGGTAGACGCGACCGTCGGCCTTATAGCCCAGCGCATTCTTTTTCACCAAACGGTTCAGGAGCGTCTTGATCGTGAGCGGGCTCCAGTCCGTTTCCGTCGCCAGTGCGGCGATAACGTCATTGGCCGTGCCGGGAGATTTGTCCCACAACACCCGCATCACCACCCATTCCGCATCGGAGATATTCGGTACGTTTGCCATCGCTTCGCCCTCGAATGATTACGTTTGTAATCGTGATAATTACACATGTAATCGAAATTGTCAATACCCTATCGAGGGGCCGGCAAAAAAAGCGGGGCCGCGCCTTCCGGCACGGCCCCTGAAAACAGTCCTGAGCGCGCTCCTAACGCGACGGGCCTGATCGGTTCTCCTCTTCGAGACTCCTCAATTTCATGGCATGCATGGCACGCCCAACCCTGGCGTCAGGAGACATCGTACTCGGACTACACATAGGCCTGTCTCTTATACACATCTGACGCTGCCGACGAAGAGGAT
>CALEZK010000562.1 GCA_937928585.1 uncultured bacterium
AGGTAGATACCCCGACTTATTCGGCAGCGGAAGCAGGGCGATCTGGATTGATGGCGCCGCCGCGGAACTCAAACGACAATCCAGCGCTGCAGTCGCGCATCCGGAACCAGGTATCGATGAAGACGCCCGGCTCGTTACTGAGGCCTACATCGTGATCGAATGCCAACTCGAAACGCAGTTCGCCGACATGAGCATCGCGTACGATGCCGTGCGGCTTCGAGGAATCGACGTCTATCTCGAGACGCCGGACGGCACGCGAATTCGCCCGATTCAGATGCGCCCCTTTGGTCGGCTCGAAGAAGAGCAGGTGCAGGCGATCAAACGCTTCTCGCGCACGATGGTCATGATTTTCCCCCGGCAAGACCTCGGTTCCGGGCTGCCTGTTCTGAGTTCTGCCACGCCGGCCGTCCGGCTCGTATTGGACGGTCACGACAGCAAGTATTTCTTCGAATGGCCGGGCATTCCTGCCGGGCAAACTGGCCCGCGCATGCCCACGCCTGAGGAAGCCGAGTACTTCGCGCGACTTGGCTACTACGAACTGTTCACCAACATTCGCAGGCTCGCCCACGTCTTCGACTAGCGAAGCGCGCCGAACGGGCATAGGACCTATCCAGTGAAGAGCATCTTTCGATTCTTGGTAACCTTCACGGGAATCGTGCTTATTCTGATGGCGCTTGGTGTCCTCCTGCTCAGCACGCAGGCAGGCAGCGCCGCGGACATCGCGTTCGAACGCGGACTTAGCTTTATCTATCAATCCGAAGTCAAAGTTGAGCGCGTGTCGTTCATGCCCAAGGAACGCAGCATCGTGATTCAGGGTGTCACCGTCGAAAACCCGAAACCTTTCAAATCCGGTACTGCAATAGAAGTCGACGAAATTCTAGTCCGCGTCGATCCCGTCACCGTCTTATCCAAACAACCGGTGGTGGACGAAATCGTTCTCAAAGGCGCGACTTTCTTCATGCGATATGAAGTGGGCCGTGGGACCAATCTCGGCCAGCTCGATGAGAATCTCACGAACGCCGCTTCGAGTGATTCCGGCGCCGCCATTCCATCCATGCTCAAACGCGAATACCTTATCGAAGAGTTCCGATGCGAAGAAGCCGAGCTCAACCTTTCGGCGAACTTCGTGCCTGGCACCGATCTGCGGCTTACTTTGTTCCCCTTCGACGTGAAGGGTCTCTCGGGCGGCGACCCCGTATCAGCAACGCGCCTTTGCGCGTTGCTGATACGCAGCGTATTCCGCGAGGCGCTGGGGCTTCGGGGTCTCGTCCCGCCCGCTGCGGACAAATTTAACGACGAATTGCGCCGCATGCAGGAGCGCGATAGCCCGGCGCCGGAATAAGACCGCGTCAACACACCGCATCGGGAAAACGTATTGATAGAATGCAGGAATAAACGCCGCGCGCCAACCGGGGCGGCAAAACAGGAGCGCACGATGTTACGATATGGAAAAGCAGGTTCCGCGGCGATGCTCGCCGGGGCGTTTTTAACAGGCATGGCAGTCGCCCAGTTTGCCTCGAACGAGGCCGCGCAAGCGCAGAGCGCATCGTTGCCTGGCATCTTCGAGCCCGGCGCGCAACTGCTGAGTCCAACCGGGCCCATCACGGTACAGGAGGTGATGGGAGATTGGATTCGCCTGCGCAGCCGGCACCCGCTTGCGAAAAACGACGGCGACCAATGGATGTATGTGCCCAGCCTCGCGGGAACATGGCTGGTGGATTCCACGCCGGACGTCAAGGAATAGCGCGCTGTTAGGTTTCGCATAACGCGATTGAAAATCTTGGGAGCACAGATGAACTCGTCGATATCGCAGCAACTTTGGAAAGAGGCAAACCGCGTGCTGGTGGGCGGTGTGAACAGCCCCGTGCGCGCGTTCAAGGGCGTCGGCGGCGATCCCTTCTTCGTTAAGTCCGGCAAGGGTGCGCGCATTCGCGATGTCGATGGCAATGAGTTTATCGACTACGTGCTCTCGTGGGGACCCCTGGTGCTTGGCCATGCCGATGATCGCGTTGTGGAAGCCGTGCGGCAAGCGCTTGAGAACGGATCCAGCTTCGGCATTCCAACGGAAGCGGAGATTCGTCTCGCAGAGCGCATCGTGGAAATTGTGCCCTCGATTGAAAAGGTGCGGCTCGTGAACAGCGGCACGGAAGCCACCATGAGCGCGATACGCCTTGCGCGGGGATTCACCAATCGCGAACTCATCGTGAAGATTGAAGGGTGCTACCACGGCCACGCCGATGGACTGCTCGTCAAGGCCGGCAGCGGCCTGACCACCCTCGGCGTACCCACCAGCCCAGGCGTTCCGGCGCACTACGCCGCGTGCACGCTCACCATGCCCTACAACGACCTCGATGCGGCACGCGCGATCTTCGAAGAGCACGGCGAACGCATCGCCGCGATTATCATCGAACCCGTCGCCGGTAACATGGGGCTCGTGCTGCCTGAACCGGGATACCTGCAAGGTCTGCGCGACATCACCAAGTCCTATGGCGCGCTGCTCATTTTTGACGAAGTGATGACGGGATTCCGCGTCGCGATGGGCGGTGCGCAGGCCCTATACAATGTCATTCCCGATCTGACCGTGCTCGGAAAAGTCATCGGTGGCGGACTGCCCGTTGGCGCATACGGCGGCCCGGAAGAAATCATGGATCGCGTTTCGCCCGTCGGGCCGATTTACCAGGCCGGCACACTGTCCGGCAATCCGTTGGCGACGGCCGCAGGCCTCGCAACGCTGGATGCACTGGAAGAGCCGGGCGTGTTCGCTGGAATCACCGCGAGGCTGCAAAAACTTTGCGCGGAACTCGGCGTGCTGGCCAAGGAATCCGGCACACCGGTTTACCAGACGCAGGTGGGTTCGATGTCATGTTTGTTCTTTCATGAAGGCCCGGTGCGAAACTATTCCGACGCAACGGCGAGCGATACAAAACGCTACGCGAAATTCTTCTGGACGATGCTGAACAACGGCGTCTATCTTGCGCCATCGCAATATGAAGCCGCGTTTATGAGCAGCGCGCACGGCCCCAGCGAGATTGATCAAACGCTTACCGCGGCAAGGGCCGCGTTTCGATCGTAACGCGGATCGCCAATCGCCGATTCTTACCCAGGAATTTCCACGCGCGCCGCGCCATCCGGATTGTGATGCGCAAGCTTGCCGTCTACGTAAACGCGATACCCCTGCAAGCCGTCCGGCTGGTTTTCCACGTTGCCGGCGGGGGACCAAAGAATACTCACATCGTGATCGTGATACCGGATGCCGTCGATCAGGAACGGCGGCACTTGCGTGCCGATGAGGGGATGCAATTCGATGACCTTGTCCGCGCGTGGACGAAGCCCGGCGATATCCGCAATCAGAATATCCAGATAGGTGGAGTGGTTGTAGTCGCGTTCGTCGGTGCGCCATGCAGCGGTATCGCCGTTGTAATATTCGCCGGTCCAGGGAAACGCCAGGTCCTGATCCTTGAACTGCGCCATCGTGAACGATTGAAACAGCTCAAACAATTTGTCTTTCGTCAAAGGACTCGAAGCATGTTCGCGCAGCGTTGCAGCCATTGCCGAGAGCACGATGCTATTCGCATGCGGCCACGTTGGGCCGTTCCACATGCATCCGCCCACGCGCTTGCCGTTAAAGTTTACGTCCTGCGAATAGGCAGGGGATTTCTTCGTAGCGGAAGCAACCGGCCATGCAGTCCAGAATTCAGCGGGATCCAGAATTGAATCCCACGCACTGAGATAGCGCGCCGCGCTGTCACCTTCAAACATCGAGAAGTAAAACGGATAGACCCCGACGACTTCCTTCACGAGGGCCTTGTTTCCGGAAGCAGGCTCCAGCGAATAAAAGAACTTTGTCGTTTCGTCCCACATCGCCGTTTCCATTGCGGCGCGAATCTTCTCCGCGATTTCCCGGTACTTCGTCTCGCCATGTGCATCGCCGAGCAGCGCATAGATCTTTGAAAGATTCTTGGCGTTGCCATACACATACGCGGTCAAGTCCACGCGTTCGAGATGCTGTTCCTGTTTGTCCTTGTCGAACCCGTTGAAGAAAAAGAACGAAGGTTGCCACTCCATGCCGGTCCACCAATGGCTGTCAACCAGCAGCAAGCCGTCATTATCCGTGTCATAAACGGCCAGCCATCCATCAACATTCTGTCGCAACGCATCGGACCACCCGCGCAGCTTCTCGACATCCGGATGCACGCACGCCGCGTCCCAAACCGTCGACGTGATCCAGTCCGTGTATTGTCCATCGCCGATTTCATTTGTACGAATATAGTTCGGGAAAATACCGTTCGGCTTCAGGTTGTTGCACCACGTTGAAATTATGCCGTGCACGTACTGCGGGTCCCGAAGCCAGCGTGTCTCGCGAATCTGATGGCCCGCGCCGTAGGAAATCAGATTCGAATACCACGACGAACCCCAACGCCCCTCCGCAATTCCCCAATCCGTCAATCGGCCGTCGCCGACCTTGAACAGCGTCTTTCGCGTTACGCTCGTGGCCCGGTGCCAATACTGTTTTGTAAGACCCTGATCCAGGGAAACGAAATGCGGGACATTGTCCACGATCCATTTTGCATACTGCTCGGTTTGGTCGGCCAGCGGATCGGACAACGCCGCGACGCGTTTCACCGCCTCCGACGCGGATTCCGCCGTCCGCGCAAAAGCCGCTGTCAATAGAATCGATTCCTTTGCGTTCGGCTCGATGCGAATGGAACGCGAAAATCTCGTCTGTTCGCCCTGTAATGCAAAAGGGTCGGTCTTGGAATCGTGAACGTACAAAGCGTCGATATTGATGTTGCTTCCGCCGGTGGTCAGGAGAAACGATATCCGCGCAACGCCAGCTTCCAGCGCGCCAATGCGAAACTTCTGCGTTCCAAACTCCGCAGCGTTCTCGCCCCAGCCGCCCGTCGCGGGAAAAGTGCGCGCCTCCATGCGGTTGCGTCCCGGCAAATGAACGGCAGCCTGAGCGCCGCCCTCGCTGCCGCGCGCATAGCGAATCGTCAGTGTGGCATCTTCAATTTTCTTCGCGACGTTCACCAAGTAGCCAGCCTGATCGCCCGCCTGCGCGCCGAAATTGGATCCCAATACCTGCCCGCCGCTTGCCGCGGGCTTGCGATCTATCTCCTTCCCGCCAACGCGCGTATCCGGCTTTTCCCCCTCAACCACGTACACAGCCCGTGACGCAACAGCCGTCTCATCCACTTCAAAGCCAGGAAGGTGCGCGCGAGCGCTGACCGTGAGGCCCGCGTGCTCAACCGTCCACGCCCGCAATTCTTCCTGCTCCGTCACCGCTGCGCTCGGCAAGATTACCGTTGCTAACAGATCAACCGCGACCGCGGATGTGTTCTCGATCGACAAATGCGAAACAAGCACATCGTCCTGCGTGATCCACTTCACGCCTTCAACCCGCACCGGCTGATCCGCTGTCAGCTTCACGTGAGAAGGGCGCATCACGCCTGACGCCGGAACCACAGGCTGCTGATTTGCGATCAATTGCAGATCGAAACCGATGCCCTTGTTGGAAAGCAGATACCAATGAACGCTGGATTTGGGAAACGCCCAGCCGGACGGATGCGCCGCCCACAACGCGTCCCCCGAACATGCCATCGGCACATCATCCCGATACGGACGCTCGAGCAATACATCGACATCCACGCCTCTGAATAACCGGCCACCATCGCCGACCGAAAACGACTTCGGCGTTTGAGCCAACGCCGCCAGACAGCAGACGAACAGGGAAATCGCGCACCATTTCATAAAACGTCCCCCTGACACGACAAAAGCGGCAGCCCCCCGCCGCTTTATAAAAAGGTCACCGGAGAAGGGCCATCAACGAATGTCCGCTTCCAGCCACTTCAACAATGCCATCACGCCGCGGGCCTTTTTCAGCATCGTAGCCTTCAGCCCCAGCTCGCGGAGTTTCTCCTTCGCCTCATGGCGCGACTTGGCAACCACCACGCCGCCAACAAACGACTTCTCCTCATCGCCCTCCGCTCGAATAGCGTGATACTCGAAAGTAGGCATTGCCCGATACTCCTCTGGCGCTCCGCGCCCTCTTGCGCCATCAGTTTACCACGTCACCCCCGCCAAGCAAGCGCAACACCCTGACACCAGGCCGCCACAACTTAAGCGCGTTGCTGGGTAGGCCTGAACAGTCTGTGCGGACTACAGCGAAGTACAAAGGCAATTCCGATTCCTATTGTAGCGCCCGTTTTCCGCGGCGGCTCCAGGTGTTGGTCCATCGGGGCGAGCATGGGGTTCCGTATGGGGTTTTGATAGGGGTCATGGTTCAGTTCTCCTACTTAGTAGTGCCGGGTTGTTGCAGTTCGGGAAGCGAGATCGCGAAACGAAGGGT
>CALEZK010000563.1 GCA_937928585.1 uncultured bacterium
ATGCCGGCGACCATGCCTTCCACCGTGCCGGGCTTGATTTTTCCAGGCCAGTTGGCGAAGGCAGCAACGCGGCTGCCCCCTTCAAAGAGAGTGCCTTTTCCTTCGCGAAATGGGCCGTTGTCACACGGCAATTTGATCTTGGTTACGTCGGCCATTTGTCCGGCTGCCATTGGGTTGCGCGTGCCGCCGTTATCGCTGTGGAAAATGATCAGCGTGTTCTTGCGCAACTTCTTCTTTTCAAGCGCGGCTACGACCCGGCCAATCTCATCGTCGAGGCAGGCAATCATGCCCGCGTACGTCCGGCGCGTGGGATCTTCGATATTCGCGAATCGGTCAATGTAATCCTGCGGCGCCTGATACGGCGTGTGCGGCGCGTTGAAGGTGAGGTAGAGATAGAACGGTTTGTCCGCGCGCTGCTCGTTAATATATTTCACCGCGTCCGCGCCGATGAGCTGGGTGGTGTACCCTTCTTCTATCACTGGCTCGTTGTTGCGATACCAATCGAGCACGCCGGCGTCGGAGTGCGTGAAGTAATCCACTTCGCCAATGTTCGCGCCGTACGCGTAGTCGAAGCCGCGCTGCTTCGGCCAATACTTCGTGTCCGCGTGGCCGAGGTGCCACTTGCCGATGATCGCGGTGTTGTAGCCCGCGTCCTTGAGCACTTGCGGCAGAAGATACTCGCTCGTATCGAGGCCGTAACTCGCCGGACCGGGAATGACGATCGTTTGCAAGCCGTAACGGAACGGATAGCGGCCCGTCATTAAACACGCGCGCGAAGGCGTGCAGATGTTCATCGAGTAAAACTGCTCGAACTTCGCGCCACCCGTAGCAAGTTCGTCGATGTTCGGCGTCTTAATATCCGTGGCGCCATTGAAGCCGACATCCTTCCAACCCAAATCGTCTGCAACGATGTGAACAATATTCGGCTGCTTGTTCTTTTGAGCGTGGGCCGTGCCCGCACTCCCCAGCAGCAGCGCTCCCGCAGCGAGCAGACAAAGCGATCGGGCGAATATACTTTTGGTCATACGAATGCGTTCCTTCATTGTGAGAGCCGAGCAGACATATCCCGTTCTTCGGAGCCGGACAAGAATCAGGCCCTGAACAAGGAACTTCATATGTCTCCACCAACCTAATATTAGAATAGCAAATGCCATGAGAAAGGCGCAAAATGATGCCGGATCCCTTGCCCATTGGCGTCGTTGGTGGTTTTGACTCTCCAAATCTCCTTTCGGTTTGAGGCGTCCCAAGTTACGGCATCTGCGTGTGAAAACCCGGACTAACCACGGCCGCTTCTGTTTTTCGGTTGCAGCATCGAGGTTGGGCGCGGCAGAATAACGCGTCGTGGTCGCGAACAGAGTAAGCACGAAATACTGCAACGCAAAATCGGGGGCTTATACGCATGAGTGCAAGGGTGGTCGACGTAGATCAAGGGATTGTTACGCTCAGAATTAGCGGGACGCTATCGAACGAGGAATATACCAGCTCTCAAAAGGAGATCTCCGATGCGATCTTGAAAGCGGGTAAGGTTCGCATTCTCATTCTCGCGGAAGATTTTGAGGGTTGGGAAAAAGGGGGTAATTGGAACGATGTTTCGTTTCAGTTGGCCCACGATGGCGACATAGAGCGAATGGCGATTGTTTCAAACAGAAAATGGGAAGACACGGCCCGCCTCTTCACTGGGAGCGGACTCCGAAGGTTTCCGATAGAATTTTTCGATAGCGCCGATATCGGAAAAGCTAGAACCTGGATCAATGAATAGGAATGCAGACCCAGAAGCAATAGACTCGGACATACCTTGTCGATTTCGTGCTGTTATGCCCGTTTGCGAGCGCCCCAAGTGCATCAAGCAAACTACCCGCTTGCCCCGGCCGTTGCGCTAATTGATGAAAGACGCGCCTATACCCTGGTCATTTCTTGTAGCCGCCCGCAGTCGAAAGCGCCCCTACCCTGAGCATCTCGTCGCGGCAAACCTTCATGCACGGGTTTAACAAACCTGATAAAGATTGAGTCACGAGCGTTTAGGGGGAAAATGCCATTGTTGAGCTTCCAGCGTCCCGCAGGTAAAATACCTTCTCGCCGGGGGCCTTACTGGATCCTGGGTCGCTTTAGCTATCTTTTCGAGTCTTGGGGTGTCGGTATCCTTTTTCGCAGGGTATCGCGCCAAATAACCGGGGGTGTGCTGTGTTTAACGAAGCTTCTGCAATGGGGTACCGGTTTTTCACATTCATTCTTGCTGCTGCGTTTATTTTGGCAACAGCGAAAGCGGAGGAAAAGACCGACGCCAAGAAGGACGACGCCAGGCCCGCAGCGGCGCCAGAGGCAACCGAATCTCGCGCGAGCAAATTTAGCCACGAATCCTTGATCGACTCGGACGGATGGGACTTCGAGATTTCGCAATACCTGTGGGCGTCGGCGATCAAATCGAAAATATCGATCGGAGACACCACGTCGGAATCCGATGTGAAGTTCGGCGACCTGTTGGACCACCTGAAATTCGCCGGTACTTTGCATGCCGAAGCGCGCAACGGGCGTTGGGGCATTTTTGCCGACCTCAATTATGCCAAGCTGGGCGAAGCCACAGAGAAGCGCGTGGGCGAAGGCTTGAAAAGACTCAACATCGACGTAAAAGTTGATTTTGAGCAGACGCTCGCTGAAGCGGGTGGGTTTTACCGGTTCGGCGGAGATAAGCACGCGTTCGATCTCCTCGGCGGCGGTCGATACATCTACATGGGCACGGACGTCGATGTCGGGCCTCTTGGCGTGGGTGCCGACAAGGACTGGTTCGATCCGTTCGTCGGAGGCCGTTACGTCACAAAACTGACCGACCGGTGGGCGTTCACCCTGCGTGGCGATGTTGGTGGGTTCGGCGTGGGGACCGACTTGACCTGGAATGCCGTCGCCATGTTCCGCTATCGCATGACTAAACACTCCGAGATCGGATTCGGATATCGCCACATGGACATCGATGCAGGTGACGATGACGGTTCGTTCGAGTCGGTCATGACCGGCCCGATGATCGGTATGGGATTCCGATTCTAACGACGCTGTCACCTTTCGAGGCACAGAGGCCACGAGAGCACCCGAGTGCCATGACAAGTCTCGGCCACAGCCGTTGAAAACCGCTTTCCCAATCTCCGGTTGACAGCTCGCTTCTTGCTGTCCAGCAATGGGACTGCCAGCGACTACGTACGAGCCGCACTCCCTCGCTTGCCCAATTGAACTGCCAAGGCTTGTTATCACATCACGCGGCGGTGAACCTGTTACAACATAAAAAAAGCGGGTGCGGAAGCGTTTGCTTCCGCACCCTTCATTACTCGATGTTACCGAATCGCGAAGAATCCGTCGCTGAGATCGAAGAGAGCTGCATTGGAAACCGAACTGACGCGAATTTGATAGGTCGTGTCACGTGGGTAGTTGCTGGGAACGCGCCACGATGCTCTGCCGTCGTTCTTGACTGCGCTCTTGATGGTCGTCACGAGAATGCCGTTTCGATAGAGATCCACGCGTACCTTTCCTTTCAGGCTTCCTTCGGTCTTCCATCGAATCGCAATGTTTTGTCCGCGACGATATGATTCGCCGCCGTTCGGTGCTTGTACCTGGAGTTGCGCGAACGTGGTCTGAGATACCGTGACATCGATCGGCGCGTTGCTCGCGTCGGATGATGTGAAACGAATGATGGCGTCTCGCGTGGTGGTGCCCGAGTTGGAACCGTACGTCAACTGGATTTGACCGGCGTCCGTGCCGCCGGGGGCCGACGTAATGGCAATCCAGGTGCCCGACGTTACCGATGCGGTCCAGGCTACGCCGCTGCCGCCTTCGACGCTTACGTCGAATGTCGTGACCCCGGCCCCCGCGGGAAGGTTGCGGTTTGTTGGCGTGATGACAAGGCGTGGCGCGGCGGATTGTGTGACGGTCACATCGATTTGCGGATTCACCGCGCCGGGCGCCGTGATTCGCACCGTGCCCGCGCGTTGGGCGCCGGTATTCTTCTGAACGGCAAGACCGATTACGCCGCCGTTCGTTCCACTGTCACCGCTGGTAATGGACAGCCATGCGTTGCCGGAGATTACGCTCGCGCTCCAGTTCAGCGAACCGCCACCAGAATTGGAAACGACGAACGACGTTGCGGTGGCCGCGTAGCCAACATTGCGTGACAATGGGGATACCGCCAACGCGGGCGCGGCGGACTGCGTGATGGTCACTTCCGCCGGGCTGCCCGTTGCGCCCGCCGCTGTGATGCGAATCGTTGCGTTGCGCGGGGTGGCCGTCGTGTTCGCCGCGATTGCGACGCGAACCACGCCGCTGTCCGTTCCGCTGGCGCCGGAGGTGATGCTTGCCCAGGTTGACCCGCCGATGACGGAGGCGGTCCATGCCATCGCGCCGGTGCCGATATTCTCTACATCGAACTCGAGCGTTGCGGCAGCAGGACCCGCATCGCGATGCAGCGGCGAAACTTCGAGTCGCGCCTGCGACGCCGCATAGTTCTCCGACGTCAGATTGGCGGCGATGTTTGCGTATGCGCGCGAAACCGGAGCGAACGTGAATCCGTTTAACAGCGGCGTAACCGTGCCGGAGAATCCGCCGGGCACGACCACTGAATACACGCCGTTCGCATCCGTAACGGGATTGCCGGGTAGTCCGTTCAACGTAACGCCTTCGAGTGGCGCGCCTCCCGGCGCAGTCACGCTGCCCGCGATCGTATACGAGGTATCGCATGCGGCATACGCGCTCAAGTCGCTCTGCATGAAGTCCGCGGGTATACCCAAACCCTTAGACAGGCCGGACAAGCCGTCAAAGGAATCTACCTGAAGATGCGTGATGCGAATGCGGCCATCGAAGAAGAGTTCGATCTGCGCGTTGTTGGCGTTGGTGGTGCCGAACTCAGGGACATTCACCCAGGAGATCGCGACGCGATCGGCGAACTGCTGATAGCGCACCGGATGCTGGCTGTCGGGCACCAGATCGTCGAACAATGCGGAGATGCGCGGCTGCGAGAAATGATCCTGCAACGATTCCGCGTAGAGATTCTGCCCGTTGCCGAAAGTCACGTAGCCATTGCTGCCCACATATAGCTTCGAATAATTCACGCTGTAGAAGGGGAAGGTCGCGCCATTGGTAAGCGGAATCTCAACAAAACTGTCGTCCGTGAGGTTTAACACCGTGCCGGTAGTTGGGTTTGAAGGGAAAATGAATGCGGTAGTTCTGCAAACACCGTAGAAACTAATCGATCCATTTGGTGTAAAGAGCAGGGACTGGTTATGAAGGTCGTTGTCGCCGGCGGAAAACGACTGCGTGAAAAAGTCCGCGCGTTCCGGCGTTGTGAACGAGAAGCACGCGCCGGTTTCCGTCACCGTTTCATTTCCCGCCGCGTCAATCGCGCGCACGACGAAATAGTAGGGCGTAGACGGCGTCAGTCCCGTCAGGACCGCCGTGTGTTCCGTTGTGCCGTCGCCACCGCTTCGAGTTTGCGAAGTCGCATTGCAGGACGCGCCAAAGTGCACCGCGCTCGTCGCGGGTGTGTCCGTGGAGAAGGTAACGGTTGCTTGCGTGCTGTAGGAATCGTCGATGGCAACGTCGAATATGGAAGGCGGCGTGCAGTCTACAAGCGCGGTATCGGAGACCACGACCGCCTGCCCGTTGTCGTCGCTGGCGTCGGCGTACGCTACGTCAATTGTTGCGCCATCAGAAACTTCAACCATGCCGTTGACCGCCGGCGCGCCACCGCCGATGACAACCTCCGCGGTGAACACGCCTGAATCGAGATCCGTTTCGTTCAGCGTGACGACTTCCTGATCGCCCGTGCTGGAGGTCACAGCGACGTCCACGCTGCCGTCCCCGCGAAGATCGGAATCGCTCACCGTCACGCTGATGGTGTCGTCGCATGAAACCAGTTCCGGCGATACATGCACTATACCCTGCGGGCTCTGGTCGGTAGCGTTCCATGCAAAGAGCGCGAAATCCTGGTCGAGTCCGCTGCCAATGTTGGGAACGCCATCACCGGCGATGTTATATGCCTTGACGCGCACGGTAACGACTTCGTTCGTGGTGCCGGCGATGTACACGGCTTCCAGATTATTGCGACGGTCGGGATTGCCGCCTAACGTTGAGAATCCGCTCGTGAAAACGTTGCCGCGAAACAACGTCGAGCCGGATACAACTTCGAGATCCAGGTCATTCACAAGATTCAGCGCGGTACCCGGCGCAGCGGGCGCATCGGTCCAGGCCAGCGTGATCTTGACCGGTTTTGAGGCGTCGACGGGGCGCAACGCGATTTCAAAAGTCTGCCCCGAGCCAGAAAACAGGTGCTGCTGGTCCAAGGTAAATAGCGCGTGCTTCATTTCGAAGAGCATATTCAGGTTGACCGCGCCCCAGCCCTGCCTGTTGTTGGGAATGTGTCCGAGCGTGCCGCCATTGCCGTCGCTGCCGCCCTGCAGGCTCGTTGCGGTATTCGTGAGAATAGCCCTGACCAACGCGGGGCTGGGCGCCGCCGGGTGCCCGAGTGGGGCGAGTTGCGTGCTGAACAGTTCGTGGATCAATACACCCGCGCCGCATGCGATGGGCGCGGAATGGCTGGTGCCGGAGGATCGCGCGTACAACGATTGACCCAAAGGCCAGAACTGATCGCACACCCCCGTGCCGTCATACCCACTTACGGTCGACGCAGGGCCGGATACATGCGTGCCGACGGTGACGATTGATATGCCGAAGCGATCGTCAATGGTTGGGCCTCTGCTCGAAAACGCCGCGAGGTCGCGGTTGTTGTTCGAACTTGCCGCGTTGACGTTGCATCCGTCCTTGCCGTCGGCATCACTGTTTTCCGACGCGCCAACCGCGATCACGTTTTTTGCGGTTGCGGGCGAGCCGATGGTGCGGTTCGCGGGGCCGTCGTTGCCCGCCGAAAAGAAATAGGTCATCGGTTGATTGCCCGGTTCTGACGGATTCGCGTCGCGGGTCAGCGCGTCAAACTCCGCCGAGTCCGACGTGTACTCGCCGTCTACCGAAGCGCCCCAGGAATTGTTTGAGAATCGTGCTCCGACATTTTCCGCCTCTTCGGCAAGTTCAGTGAACGTGGTAGAGCCAATATCGAAGCTTCCATCGTTGCGGAAGATCTTTGTGGCGAAGACCGACGCGTTCGGCGCAACACCGAGTCCGCGAAGAAAGCCCGCGCCATCGGCTGTGCCGCCTGTCGCATTGCCCATGATGATGCCCGCGTTGATCTGTCCGTGCCCCGCGCGGCTGTCGCCAAGCAGGTCTGCGGTCGCATTGGAAATGCCCGCGATTCGCCCGACAATATCGACATGCGCCGTGCCCGGCAGATTCGTGGCGATGCCTTTGTCCAACCCATCATCCTGAACCTGCACGATGGTGCCGAAGCCCCCGTTTAGCCCTTGCGCATTCAGCCAGTCCGCGTAGCCCGGACCCGATGGCGCCGTGCCGCTGGCGTTCAGGTTGCCCGCGGCGCTTTGGATCGCGCGCTCGCCGTGTAGTTCGTATTCGGGCGCAGCCTCGACGCGGAACACCGAATTCATTTCGGACAAGTCGAATGCCTTCGAAAGCGGCGCGGCCAGCTTGGTCTCATGCCAGCCCATGGCGGTCTTGCGCGAGCGCAGCAGCGAATGTCCCTTGCCTTCAAGTTCCTTTACGGCGCGTTCATCAACACTTAGGACAATATAAGAGACGGGAGTTGTGCTTGCCTTCGCGGCGCCGGCCTTCGCGTGCGCATCGGCCACCTGACGGCTCAGCTTTGCCTCTTTTGGCAGTAGCCCGCTCCATGTCACACCCGAGACTGCCTGAATCTTTTGAAGATCATTTGTTTTGGCTGTTATGAGATAGGCGTAATCGGGCAAATACAGGTGCACCGTTGCGCCGGCGCGTTCGAGGCGGCGCACGTCGCCGCGCGCAATCGGACGAGAAAACTGCACGACGAACGTGACTGGGCCGTCCGTGCCGGACTTTGGCGCGATTTGATCAGTGGTCAGGGGCGGTAGCGTTGCCGTGTCGATGGTTTTCGCGCTGAACCGCAACAACCCGGCATCCGCCGAATGCGTCGCGAACAGGATGGCAAATGCTGCGCAGAGGTAAAGGTAAGTACGAGGCATACGCGACCTTTCTGGTCCCGCCCGGCCCTCCCCAGCGCCCGGCGCGGCACAAATGTCTTTCGTAACTGATTGCGCAGGTTGTTGCACCCTGCGCGCCTCGCTTAGAGAAGATGACGATTACAGCCCCAAATCGAACCGCAGTCTATCGCAGGAATCGAATATTGTCAATTGAATACCGCAAGTCCTTGAGGGGTATGCGATTGCGATGTCGGTGCAACCGTGCCCACGCGCCGGTTCGAGGGCGAACATCTCGTGTCGCTTTGTGATACCCTTGCCACATCCCTTGGACATTTTCCTGGAAGGAATCCGAACAATGGCTGTTAGTGATGGACTTGCCGCGCATTATCCGCTGAATGCATCCGCCGAGGATACGGGGCCGAATGGCGTGCACGGCGACGCGCGCGGCGTACTGTTTCGCGATGGCGCGGCCTGGTTCGACGGTCGTGATGCGCACGTAGAAGTGCCGAACCACGCGGCGTTTCAGTTTGGTTCCGGCGACTTCTCGATCGCGGTGCATATTAAGACCGAGAACGTGCTCGATCATGTGCTGGGCGATATCCTCGCCAAGTACGATTCCGCGGCGCGGCGCGGCATAAACCTAAGCCTCATGAACTACGCCGGTGTTACTTCCTCAAGTCCAAACACACGCAACATACTGTTCGGAATCGACAATGGAAAAATCGATCCGGAATGGAAAGACAGCGGTAGGCCCGGCAACGCGATTTGTGTTTTCTGCCTGTGCGTTTTCAAAGGCAGTCTCTATGCGGGCACGTTTGAAAGCGGCAAGAACGAGAAAGGCCGCGTTTGGCGCTACACGGGCGACACCAATTGGGAAGATTGCGGCGCGCCGTACGATTCGAACGCGATCATCGCGTTGGCGGAGTATGAGGGACAACTTTACGCAGCCGCATCGCACTACCGTTCGCGCGGATCTTCGTTGGCGGAATCGGAGAACGAGATTCCCGGCGGCAGAATTTTTCGATATGAGGGGAATCAATCCTGGTCGCATGTCGGCACGCTCGAAGGCCACGAGGCAATTCATAGCCTTGTTGTGTATCGGGGGAAACTGTATGCGTCGTCGCTCTACGCGCCGCCGGGGGTGTATCGATACGATGGCGGAACGCAGTGGACAGCTTGCGGTCATCCGGGAACTGACCCCGGCGGTCGTATCGTGCCGATGAGCGTGTGGCGTGGTCATCTGTACGGCGGAAGCTACGATCAGGACTACAACATCTATCGCTATGCCGGCGGGCAGCAATGGGACGACCTCAGCAAGCCCGCGGAAATCACGCAAACGTATTCGTTCATGTCGTATCGCGGTGAACTTTATATCGGTGCATGGCCGACAGGCGCGGTGTATCGGTGGGACGGCCAGATGGGGTGGGAGAATGCCGGGCGGTTGGGCGAAGAGCTCGAGGTCATGGCGATGGCGACGTATAACGGAAAACTGTATGCGGGCACGCTGCCGCTGGCGCAGGTGTATCGATATGACGGCGATGGCGCATGGGCGCTCACGGGTCGCGTCGACACCACGCCGGACGTGAAGTATCGCCGCGCGTGGAGCATGGCGGTGTATAAGGGCGAGTTGTATTGCGGCACCTTGCCATCGGGGAAAGTGATGCGCATTGAAGCGGGCAAATGCGTCACGCACGACCACGCGCTTGAACCGGGGTGGCGGCACATCGCCGCGGTGCGTTCTGGTGCGGTGTTGCGGCTTTATGTCGATGGCGCCGAGGTTGCGAAGTCCACGGAGCTCAGCCCGAACGATTTTGACGTGAACAACGATCAACCGATGACGATTGGTCTTGGCGGTCACGACTACTTTAATGGCGCGATGAAGGACCTGCGGATATATAACCGGGCGCTGTCGCCCGACGATATTCTCGCGCTTCGCGGGTAGCATTGAAAAAAGCGCTGCGCATGCGCAAAGGACATTGGGGCAGTGACGACTACACAGGCTTGGATTGTTTTGATTGCGGCGGGATTGTTTGAGATTGGGTGGGCGATCGGCTTGAAGTATACCGACGGCTTCTCCAAACTCACCCCAACGGCGCTTACCATTGGGGCGATGGTTATCAGCATGGGGCTGCTTGGCTACGCCGCGAAGGTGCTCCCGATCGGTACGGCGTATGCCGTTTGGACGGGTGTTGGCGCTGTTGGCACGGCGATCCTCGGCATTGTTTTGTTTGGGGAGTCGGCGAACATAATGCGTATCGCCTGTTTGATGCTGATAGTTCTCGGAATCGCCGGACTCAAGTTTGCGGGAAACCACTGATCGCATTGCGCGAACAACTTCGTGGAGCGAATATTCTCATCATGAAAAAGCTGCTGTTGTCTCTGGTGTTTGTACTGGTAGGCGTTGGTTCGTTTGCGCAATCCCCGGAGGACGCCGATTACATCAAGCGCTTTCACGAACGATATCCGAAGGTCGATCCGGCGCCGACCCTGGAGGAATATGCGACGGCGGCGCGTTTCGATGAGCGGTTTCTCGGAGAGAAACTGGATGAGTCCCTGGAAATAATCCGGGCGAAAGCGAACGATCAGGGCAATCTGGCCTGGGGCATTGCCTATTGGATGATTGCCTATAACGAAATGTATCGCCACACCAGCGACGTGAAGTACCTTGTCGCAAACCGGCGCGGCATCGAGGCCGTGTTGGCTGTGCGGGATGACAAACAGGGCGTGAAACTTTTCACCGATGAAACGGCGCCCGCGTGGAGCAGCGACAAATACGCGAAACGAGGCCGCGCGGTATTCGGCGTGCACACCGGCATGCTGGTCTATCCGATGCTGGATTGGCTGTTACTGGTCAAGGAGAAGCCGGAGGTGTTGTCGCCGGAATCCGAGGCGTATGCAACGATTCGAAAAGAAGCGCTCGAGGCGTTGGCGTGGCATGACCGGCAATGGAAGAATGGCCCCGCGGACGACGAGGGTTATTACATCATGATGAACCAGGAGGACAACCTGGACGGCAAAGTGAAGCCCGGCAATCGCCTGAGCGCGCTGGGACGCGCGTTGTGGGCCGCTTACAGACTTACCGGTGACGAACAGCACAAGGATCGCGCGGTTCGGATGGGCAAGTACATTAAGAACAGGCTGTCAATCGGACCCGACGGCGCGTATTACTGGGAATACTGGCTGCCCGAAGCGCCACCGACGAATCCGGTCGATCCGAAAACAATCAAAGGCGAAGACAGTTCACACGCACAGCTCACGGCGTCATTTCCGCTGATGCTTGCGCGCGACGGTGAAGTGTTCACGCAGGAAGACGTGCATCGTTTTGGGTTGACTGTTCAGCATGGACTGGCGCGGCTCGGCAACGGCATTCTGCTGGGATCGGTCAGCGGCGATCCGAAGTATGAACCGAGCTATGTGTCGAGTCCGGATGGATGGATCTTTCCTGCCTGCACCATACCGGAAGCGAAAGCGCAGTTGATTTCGTTCTACCTGAATTATCAGCCGAAGCCTGCGGCGCTGGATCTTGCGGCCTTGATTGGGCTTGTTCAGTCAGAGAAGAAAACGAAGCCGTAAACCGGCAGAGCGGGGGGAATCGTGAAGTGGATTAAGTCCGGGTTGCGCTACCTGCTTGGCGCGCTATTTGTCCTGGCCGGTATAAACCATTTTCGCGATCCCGATTTTTATATCAACATAATGCCCCTGTATATGCCGTTTCACCGCGAGCTTGTGTTGCTGAGTGGCGTAACCGAGATTGTTGCCGGAGCGATGTTGTTCTTCAGACCGACCATTCGTTGGGGAGCGTGGGGAATCATTGCCATGCTGGTCGTTTTCT
>CALEZK010000564.1 GCA_937928585.1 uncultured bacterium
AGAGGTGAGTATTCGAATCAGCGTTCGCGATGAAGGTTGCGGCATCGACCGGCAGCACCTGGGGCGCATTTTCGAGCGTTTCTATCGGGTCGACAAGGCGCGTAGCCGGAAACTGGGCGGCACTGGGCTGGGGCTGGCGATTGTTAAGCATGTGGTGCGAGTTCATGGGGGACAGACGGGGGTAGAGAGCGCGCCACAAAAGGGCAGCGTCTTTACAATTCTTTTGCCGGCAATACCTTACGAGTCACGGGTTCAGAATGTAGTGTGACAGAATTGTTGGCCTAACAAACTTCTAACGGTCAACTGTTAGCGTTTTTGCCTTGGGGGAGCAACTTACAGGAGCCCACCGTTCAAATGCTTTTCAACATGAAATCTAAATTGTTTTGCTTAATCGCCGGTGTGTCTGCAATCGGTATCTTGGGTTGCGGCCCAAAACAGAATTCCACGGCCGCACCGGGGGCGACACCCGCGGCGTCGTCTAACGCGATCTCGATCAAAGGCAGTGATACGATGGTGCATTTGGTCACGGCGTGGGCCGATGCATTTATGAAGACACATCCCAACGTCAAAATCTCGGTAACGGGAGGTGGCTCTGGAACGGGGATTGCCGCGCTCCTTAACGGTACCACTGATATTTGTGCATCCTCGCGCGATCTGAGCGCAGAAGAAATCAAGAATGCCGAAGGGAAGTCTCTGAAGTTAACCGATGTTGCAGTTGCGCGAGACGCACTATCAATTGTTGTGAATCCGAAGAACCCTGTCAACGAACTAACTTTGGAACAGATAGAGAAAATATATACAGGCGCGATTACGAACTGGAGCGAAGTAGGCGGAAACGATGGCGAAATCGTGGTGACCTCGCGTGAGTCGAGCTCAGGCACCTATTTGTTTTTTCTTGAGCATGTGCTGAAGAAAAAGGACTTCTCACCCAATACGCTCTTGCTGGCGGCGACTTCGGCCATCGTTCAGAGCGTGTCGGAGTCTTCCGGTGCGATAGGCTACGTTGGGCTTGGATACGCGCATGACGCTGGCGAGAAACTCAAAAGCGTTGGCGTGAAGCCGAGTGCCGATGCACCCGCGGTGTTGCCGAGTACGGAAACCGTATTGAACGGAGAGTATTCGATTTCACGGCCGCTGCTCATGGTTGTCTCGAAAGAGCCTGCCGGCGCAATAAAGGACTTTCTCGATTTCTGCCTATCCGCTGAAGGTCAGGCAATAGTCGAAGAAGCGGGCTACGTAAAGGTCAAATAGTGTCTTTTCGCCAATTTCAGGAACGTACCGTCAAGTATGTGCTGGTAGGGGCCGCCCTTACCAGCATCATAGTTGTTGCATTGATATTTCTGTTCCTGTTTCGAGAGGCACTGCCGTTTGCATCCGATCCGGGTTTGAAAGAACTCGCAAGTACGCGCTGGATGCCGAAGTCATTTCAGGAGGCAGGGTATGGGCTCGTTCCGCTCATCACCGGGTCTGCTCTGGTGACGTTGCTTGCAACGTTGCTGGCGATACCGTTTGGTGTGTTCGGCGCTGTTTATATTGCCGAAGTGGCCGGGCCCCGTGAGCGGGAAATTCTAAAGCCGTTTATCGAACTCGTCGCCGCTATACCGTCCGTAGTCTTGGGTTTCTTCGGCATCATGGTGCTGGCGCCGATCGTAAAAAGTGTGTTCGGACTTCAAAACGGCCTGACCGCGATTACGGGCGCGGTCCTGCTTGCATTGATGGCAGTTCCCACAATTATTTCCATCTCCGAGGACGCGATTCGCAGCGTTCCGAAAGCGTACAAGGAAGCGTCGCTTGCCCTGGGCGCAAATCGGGTGCAGACCATTTTCAAGGTTGTCGTGCCGGCCGCCATGTCAGGAATTATTGCGAGCATCATGCTCGGCATGGGTCGGGTCGTCGGCGAGACAATGGCCGTGATCATGGTGACTGGAAACGCGGCCAAG
Organism: uncultured bacterium; assembly: GCA_937928585.1. Classification (GTDB taxonomy): domain Bacteria; phylum Hydrogenedentota; class Hydrogenedentia; order Hydrogenedentales; family SLHB01; genus JABWCD01. The sequence goes on from CALEZK010000564.1 coordinate 1,941, forward strand.
GTCACGTTGTCTCCCTTCAGCTCCGTCCGCACGATGACCGCGACTATTGCAAACGAAATGGGCGAAGTGCCTTTCGGGACAACCCACTATCAGGCGTTGTTCTGGATTGGCATCGCGCTTCTTATCGCAACCTTCTGCATCAATCTTGTCGCGCTTCGCGTGCTCAAGTCGTACAGGAGGGCGTGATGGGATCGCTGAGCGAACGTGCAGCCTTTCTTGGACTCCGAATCATCACGTATTTTGTTGTCCTCGTCGTGGGTTACATCCTGTTCGACATTATAAAGAATGGTATCGGTGTGCTCAGTTGGAGCTTTCTGACGACCTATCCCAATCCAGACGGTACGGGCGGAATTTTCCCCGCGATAGTTGGCACGTTTTATCTTGTGTTGGGAACAATTCTGGTGGCCCTGCCGCTCGGAATGGCCAGCGCAGTCTACCTCACGGAGTACGCCAAGCAGGGGTTTCTAAACAATCAAATCAGGCTCGCAATTGTAACG
>CALEZK010000565.1 GCA_937928585.1 uncultured bacterium
ACGTAAATCCACTCGTAGATCTTCTGCCCGCCATACCCGGCGCGCGGATCGTCCTGCTCAACGCACTCCGCACCGTGCCCGCGCAGATTCTCCCAAAGATCATCGGTGCCGGCGAAGTCTACGCGGAGATCGCCTCGCTCGAAGGCGTCGGCGGTATCGCAAACATCCTCCAGCGCATGCCCGTCGAACGACTGCTCTTCGGGTCGCACGCGCCGCTCTTTTACCTCGACTCCGCGCTACTCAAGTGCAACGAATCGTCCGTGACTGCTGAACAACGACGCGCCATTCAACACGAAAACGCCGCCCGCCTTCTCGGGTCGAGCTGATGCGCATAACCTCCAACTAAAAAAGCGAGGTTTCGTGTGATGGAATTGGTCGGTGCAAATTGCATACTGCGCCCGTGGCTCCCCAGGGATGCGGAGTCCTTCGTCAAGCACGCGAACAACCACAACATCTGGCTCAACATGATGGAACGCTATCCATACCCATGCACACTCGAAATGGCGGAAGAATGGCTCGACGATCCCAAGCATCAGGAAAAGCCATATTCATCATTCGCAATCAGCATTGACGGCGAAGCAGTCGGCGGCATGGGCTACACGCCGCTCACCGATATTCACCGGACGACCGTGCGCGCCGGTTATTGGCTGGCGGAACCGTACTGGAACCAGGGAATCATGACCGAAGCATTTCGCATGATGTGCGATTATATTTTCGCCGAATTGCCGGAAATCCACCGGATCGAAGCCATCGTGTTTGAATGGAACCCTTCGTCCTGTCGCGTGCTAGAAAAATGCGGATTCATACAGGAAGCGCGCATGAAAAAGGCCGGCATTAAAGACGGCACAATAATCGACATCTTTCTGTACGCGCGCACGCGCTGAATCCGCTACCATGAACACATGTTGCCCCTGGCGCACTATCAACGCGCGCGCCACGAAGCGCGCTTCCATGTCCAGGTCAAATTCGATCCGGCGGAAGTCTCCCCGCCCGGACCAGCCTTCGTCCCCCTCAATACAACCATCGTTCGCGTATTTCGCGGCGGCGACGCGTTGAAACCCGGAGACCGAATCGCCTTTAAACTGCCGATTACCTGGCCTGGCGACGATCTGCCCTGCGGCGGTGTAATTTGGAAACCGCACACAGCCATCAAGCACAGCGGATACGCCGAGGCGTTTCTCAACGGCAACCCACCCGACTGCCAACTCGCCCTATGGCAAATCGAGATGCTCGAGGCTCCGTCCGACGTACCGCGCATGCAGGGCTATTTCCCAATCGCGCATGCGCGGCATACATTCTTTGAGAGAATTGCGAAATGGTGGGGGAGAGCTTAGGCCGCACCTAATCCCCCGCATGTCAACCAAATCTCCTGCCGAATCGTGTAATGAATTCGGGGAAAGCCTGCTACTATAGCCAGCGAATACCCTGTATACTCGAAGCCTGTGTCGCCGGCCAGACCGGCATCCGGCCCAAGGAGATCATAGTGCGTCCCGTTTCTTACACCCTGTTGACCGCACTTGTCCTCATCGCGTTTTCCGCGCTGTTTTCCAGTTGTGACCTCGATGGCGTAGGCCTGAAATGGGGCGAGCCCGTCACCACCGACAACACCCCGCCGGGTCCGGGCGATGGGGATGGAGATGGCGACGGAGACGGCGATGGTGATGGCGACGGAGATGGTGACGGAGACGGTGATGGAGACGGCGACGGAGATGGCGACGGCGATACCCGCTTCGTCGGAACCTGGATAACGAGTTTTGGCGATGCGCTCCCGATCGGCGGTGGCCGCCGTCAGTACGCGTTGCGCCTCACCATCGAGCGCGAAGGCAACGACCTAGAAGGCACAGGTTCCATGGTGCGCTTCTACAATTCCGGGTCAACCGCCTTCGATCAACAGCCTCTGGCGATCACCGCCACTGGCACCGCAAGCGGCGACGACGCCACCATAACCATTCGCGGCGGCACCGGCGTCTTCACGAACAATCCCATCTGGTACCTGCGCGCAACCGGCACGCGCCTTGTAGGCATGTACGCCGAACGTGACGGCAACCTCCTCGTGCAACGATCCGGCCAGGCCATCTGGAACCGCGCAGGCTCGGTAAATCTCAACGGCTCGTGGGTTGCCGCATTCGACGATAAATTCGGCAGCGGCGGCGCATTCGGCACACGCGACCGCACCGGCCTCATGACGCTATCCAGCGCGAACGGCGCTATCTCCGGCCTCGGCTCATACGTCGAACAAAGGTCGAACGATGTCTCCGAAAGCTTTGCGTTCGATGTCGGCAATGGCGCGATTCAGGGCACGCAAGTGCAGTTCCGGTTCTTCGATTTCACACCGGAGAATGGTGAAGTGGACTGGTTCGGCTATCATTCCGGCGCGCTCATCGTTGGCGCATACGGGCAATTCAACGACACCGATCAACTCGTTCGCTTCGGCGCTACCACGTGGTATCAAGCCGCAGACGTGACCCCCTCGCAGTTCGCGCGCGACTGGACCACCTCCTTCGGCGATTCCGCCGCGCCGGGCAATCTCCTCGCCGATTACGTAATGGCAATGGACGACGTCGCCATCAGCGGCAACACCTTGTCCGGCACCGTCCGCGTACTCGACGAAACAGCGGCACAACCTGCCTTCGCCAACTACACCATTCAGAACGGCACCATCGTCGGCAACCGCCTCACGATGAATATGGTTCGCGGTTCCAGCCGCTTCACCTGGGAGATGCGCCTCGCTGGCAATGTGCTCGTCGGTTCGTACACCCAGTTCGGCAACGACGACGCCTTCCTCGGGCGCGGCAATGCCGAGTGGCGGTTCGGCGGCTCCGGCAACGTCCCAAGCACCTACGTAACCTCGTACACAGACACGTCGACAACCAGTGCTACGGAAAACCGGGCCAGCCACATCGCAGTTGTAACCATCGACGAACAGGCCGAAGACGGCGCAATTACCGGCACCGGCGGAATCCGGCTGGGCGGCGAAACCAACCGCAGGCAGTTTGCGATCGACGGTTCCGTAGCCGAATCCGGACATATCACCATGGTCTGGCGCAGCGGCACCGATCTCTCGGGCAATACGGTCTGGAACTTGCGGAAAGCCGGCAACTTTCTCTACGGAACGTATACGAACTACGCCTCCGACAACCAGACCATCGAATTCCAGGGGCATGCGACGTTTATACGGAGTTAGCGGCGGAACCATACCGTCGCTTTGGTGTTAGTGCTGGTATAAAGCTAAGGACGCCGCCGTCCGGGAGTACGGCAAGCGTTTTTCCATGGTGACAGCTTCAATTCGCGCCTCAGGGCGCGAACGGTAACCGGGTCGCCAATCTTCATCGAATTCACAACAGGGAGGCATATCATGCGTCTATTCAAGAGTATCGGTGCCGTTGCAGTGGCAACGGCGTTCTGTTTCACAGCATTGGCACAACCGCCCGGCGGTCCGGGCGGTCCGGGCGGTCCCGGCGGTCCGGGAGGCCCCGGTGGCGGCATGCAGCTCAGCCCCGAAGTTCTGGCCAAGGCCTGGGAATCGCAGGCCGGCGGCGTCGCAAAGCAGTTGGGCCTCAACGAAGAACTTTCAAAGAAGCTCGTTGACACCTATACGGCCGCGCGCAAGAGCTACGGCGAGGCCGTCCGTGCCATGAGCCAGGAAGATCGTCGCGACGTAGGCGCAGTGCAAGCCCTTGGCAAGGGAGAACGCACCAAGCTCGAAACCGCACTTAAGGGTTTCCTGAACGAAGAACAGACCGGCAAGGCCCTGTCCACGCTCGGCACCTTCAACCGCCGCTGGGATGGCATGACCGTCGTGTTGAACGGACTGGGTCTCGAAGAAAAAGCCATGGCCGATGCATCCAACGCGGTTGCCGCATATGTCGTCGAGTCAAGCAAAGTCATGGAAGAGGCGATGGCCTCGGGCGGCGGCCCGGAAGGTGCTCGCGAGAAGAATCAGCAACTTCGTGAAAAGCTTGACGGCGAAATGGGCAAGATTCTGAGCGCCGATCAACTCGCGAAGTGGAAAGAAGCTACTGCCATGCGCGGTGGTGGCGGCGGACGTCGTGGTGGCGGCGGCGCACCTCCTGCTTCCCCGGTGGAATCGGGCAAGAAGAAAGCCGAAGAGTAATCGCGTAAGCGATACGATACGCAGCGGCACGTCCGGTGAAGAACTGGACGTGCCGCTGTCTTTAGTATTCCATTGTTCGCGCTATGGCGTGACGGATACGCGATACGCCGGCGGCAAATCGTCCGGGCGCGACGCGTGAAACCCAAGGTCGTTCACCAGCCCGTCCTTAATGCCATAGATCCAGCCGTGCACGCTCAATTCCTGGCCTCTGCGCCACGCCCGCTGCACAATTGTCGTTCGGCAGACATTGTGCGCCTGCTCGAGTACGTTCAGTTCGCACAGGCGATCAATCCGCGCGTCTCGATCGCTCAACTTATGCAGCTCGCCCGAATGTTGCGCGCGCACATCGCGAATATGGCGCAGCCAATTGTCGATCAGGCCGAACTCCTTGTCATCCAACGCCGCCGCAACGCCGCCGCACCCGTAATGGCCGCATACAATCACGTGACGCACATGCAGCACCTCGATTGCGTACTGCAACACCGACAGACAGTTCAGGTCCGAGTGCACCACAAGATTCGCCACATTGCGATGCACGAACAATTCGCCCGGCAACAGCCCCACGATATCGTTCGCCGGCACGCGGCTGTCCGCACACCCGATCCACAGGTACTGCGGGGCCTGCTGTCGCGCCAACGCCGGAAAGAAATCCGGCCGCGCCTTGCGCACTTCCTCTGCCCACGCCCGGTTATTCGCTATCAAATGCTGTAACTGATGCTCGCCGTGATTCATGCCAGTCCCAATATGCGTTTTGCGAACACTTCCGTAAAGGGCTGCCCCGGCTCATAGCCGCGCACCCATTCGCCATTAATTACAAGATACGGCACACCCAGCTTGCCCGTGGCCTGTTCCAACTCCACGCCATACTCCGGGTGTTCCCGAATGTCCCTGTTCTCATACACCACGCCATGCGCGTCCATAAACGCCTTCAACAGTTGGCAATCGCCGCACAATTGCGCTGAGTACATCACAATACCGCTACTCATGGCCACTCCCAAAAAAGTCCTGGGTCCAACCGCCGCATGCGATTGGCAAAACCCGCTACAATCCAATAGAATACCCCAAATTCCGGGGGGCACGCACCTGCGCATAGGGCGTTGTTCTCATAAGGACTACCGATTCCCACTTGGAGAGACACCATGTTTCGCGGTTCAATCGTTGCCCTCGCAACACCGTTTAAGAAAAACTTCGACATCGATTTCGATGCCTACGGACGCCTCATCGAGTTCCAGATCGAGCAGGGCACCGACGGCATCGTCCCCTGCGGCTGCACCGGCGAAGCGGCGACGCTCGCCCACGAAGAGCAGGAGCAAATCATTCGCTACTGCATCGAGAAAGTCGCTGGGCGCGTGCAGGTCGTTGCCGGCACCGGTTCGAACAATACCAAAGAAGCCCTGTCGCTTACGCGTTTCGCAAAAGAAGTAGGCGCCGATGGCGCCCTGCTCATCACGCCGTATTACAACAAGCCCACGCCCGCGGGCCAGATCGCGCACTACACCCTGATCGCCGACGAAGTCGGCATTCCCATCATGCTCTATAACGTGCCCAGCCGCACCGGCACAAACATCCTCCCCGAGACCGTCGCGGAGATGGCGAAGAATCCCAACATCGTTGCGATTAAGGAAGCCGCCGGCAGCGTCGATCAGGTGTCCTCGATCCGCAGCCTTTGCGATATCACCGTCCTCTCCGGCGACGATTCGCTCACGCTGCCCATGATGGCCGTCGGCGCGACGGGCGTGGTCTCGGTTGCCGCGAACATCGCCCCCGCGCCCATCGCGCAAATGTGCGCCGAGTTCGACAAGGGCAACCTCGCCGAAGCGCAACGCATCCATTTCGAACTGCTGCCCCTCTTCAAAGCGCTCTTCCTGGAAACAAACCCGATACCCGTAAAAGCCGCGCTCGCCCGCATGGGCCTTTGCGAAAACGTCCTGCGCCTTCCGATGACCCCCATGCGCGAGGAACCGTTCGCAAAACTCGATCAGGTGCTCGCGCAGTTGCCTGCGCTCACGGCGGCAGCCCGGTGAAAATCTGCATGGCAGGCGCCTGCGGGCGCATGGGTCGTCGCATCCTGGAGATCGCTATTGCCGAAGGCTTGACCATCGGCGGCGCGTTTGACGTGCCCACCATGTCGGGCATGGAACTCGTCATCGGCTCGGAAAAAGGCAAGCCCCGGATCATTCCCGTCTCTTCCGATCCCGCGCGCGAGCTCGCGAAATCCGACGTGCTCATCGATTTCACCATCGCCGAAGCCTGCGTCGAGAATGTCCGCATCGCAACCGAACACAATCGGCCTTCCGTCGTTGGCACCACCGGCCTCAACGATGCGCAAAAGAAGGCCCTCGCCGCCATGGCTGAAAAAGTCGCCATCGTATACGCGCCGAACATGAGCGTCGGCGTGAATCTGCTTTTTAAGCTGACTTCTGAAGTCGCAAGCATTCTCGGCCTCGACTACAACATCGAGATCACCGAGATTCACCACAACCAGAAGAAAGATAGCCCGAGCGGCACCGCAGTCCGTCTCGCCGAATGCGCCGCCCAGGCGCTAGGCCTCAACTACGAAGAAGACGTGGCCCACGGCCGCGAAGGCATGGTCGGCGCGCGTCCGCTACGCCAGATCGGCATGCACGCCCTGCGCGGCGGCGATGTCGTCGGCGAGCACACGGTCAGTTTCGTCGGTGAAGGTGAACGCATCGAATTGACGCACCGCGCGCACAATCGCGACAACTTCGCGCGCGGCGCCATCCGCGCCGCCAAGTTTGCGGTCCACGCACAGCCCGGCCTATACGACATGCAGGACGTACTCGGACTGCGCTAAAAAAGGGAGGGCGGTCGTCCCGCGAGCCGCACCTCGCAAGCGCTGGCAAACAGCAAAAACCGCGTTGCCAAAAACGAGACGAAGCAAATCCGAGATTTTTCTGGAGTGCTGTAGCAGAGTCCGCTTCGGACGGCGCTACAGCTTTGGCTTATTATTCGCTGCGCAAGACGCATCCGGCGTTTCTCAACGTCAACCGTAGCCAAAACGCTATCACCTCAAACGCAGTCCAAAAAAAAGTATCGAAGTGCTACCAAGTATAAGTATGGGTATACAAGAATCGCCACCTGTCTTTACCCCGAAGGGGTAGTAGCGCGCAGTCCGCCGCGGCGCTGCTCTGGGCAAAGTTTCGGATGACGCCGCGTGTCTTTACCCCGAAGGGGTATTTGCGTGCAGCCCAGGATTGCGACGCGCTTCGCGGCGCTATCCTGGGTAAAGTACCCACCCACCGCATCAATCCCGAAGGGGTTGAGGAACCCTCGCATGTTGGATCAAATCCGCGACTTCCCGACATCCGCCAAAACAATGCGCAACTGATCGCAGCTCTCGTATCGCTTCGCCGGGTCCTTCTCGATCATCTTCATGATTACATCGCCGAGCGACTGGGGACACCGCCGATTCACCATATGCGGATGCAGCGGCACCGCGCGCAAATGCGCCTGATACAGCCGTTGAAGATTGTCGACCTCGAACGGCAGTTTGCCCGTAAACATTAGATACAGCGCGATGCCGAGCGAATAAATGTCGCTGCGGCTTGTCGCCTTCTGGCCCATGATGATTTCCGGCGCAACGTACATCGGCGTGATCTGTTCCGCAAGGCCGGAATCAAAGAACGGAATGTTGCGCGCCCTGCACAGCGAATAATCCGAAAGCTTTGCAACGCCCTTGCGCGTGAAAAGAATGTTGCCGGGCTTCAAATCGTGGTGCGTGAATCCCTGATCGTGAATGTACTGCAATCCATTGCAGATCTGCGCGACGATCACCAGCCGCTCTTCCAGGTTCCACGTGCGGTTCTCGATGTACCACTTCATGTCCGGCCCGTCGACGTATTCCATCGTCAGGCAAAGGCCTTCTGGCCCTTCTATAAATTCGAGCACGCGCACGACATTCTGATGGTTAAATTTCAGGAAGGATTGCACGCTCTTTGCAAAGTCACGCACCTGCGAATTGTTCCGGAAAAAGTTCGCGTGAAACAGTTTCACCGCCACCACTTCGCCCTTCACGGTATCTATCGCGCGATAGACCGTGCCGGTGCCGCCGCGCCCCAACACGCGGTCGCACTTAAAGTGATACAGCTTTAAGCGATCGGGTAATTCTGGTTGCTTCATGCTCATCGAAAATTACTGACTCCCGCGGTCAATACCGCAGGCCTGCGCTAACTGTCCAGTCCGAGATCGATCTTCGGCGCGTCGCCCCACAGTCCGTCCAAATCGTAAAACTCGCGGGCTTCTTTCCGAAATATATGCACGATCACGTTTCCATAATCCAACACGAGCCAGCCGTTGCGATGGCTGCCTTCCGAGTGCCGCGCCTTGATGCCCGCGTCGCGCATCCCCGAAAGGATCGCCCCCGAGATCGCCTTCACGTGCGGCTCACTCGTGCCCGTGCAGACCACGAAACTGTCGGCAATCACCGTAAGGCCCCGCAAATCGTACGCGCGGATGTCCTCCGCCTTGTGTTCGTCGGCCAATGCCGCGATGCGTCGCGTATCCAGCACGAAATCCGGCTCGGTTGCCGGCGCTTTTTTTACGAGATTTTTCAAAGTGTCCTTCCGCTTACTCGGCCTCGCCCAGCACGCGCTTCAAGACCTCGTTCGCCAGTTGCGGGTTCGCTTTGCCCTTGGTCGCCTTCATCAACTGGCCGACCAGGAAGCCAAATGCCTTCTCCTTGCCGCCGCGAAAATCGGCCACGGGGCCGGGGTTCGCTGCAAGGATCTCTCGCGCCACCGCCTCAATGGCCGACGTGTCGCTGATCTGCACAAGGCCCTTCTCTTCGACCAGGACCTTCGGGGCCTTTCCGGACTCGAACATGCCGGCGAGAAGGTCTTTTGCGATCTTCCCGCTAATTGTACCATCCTCGATCAATTTCAGCATGCCCGCCATATGCTCGTGCGTAACCTTGCTGTCGGTCAGTTCCTGCTTGTGCTCCGTCAGCAGCGCCTGCAACTCGACCGTGATCCAGTTTGCCGCCTGTTTCGGCTGGCATCCCATACGCACGACCGCCTCGTAGTAGTCCGCCATCGGCTTCTCGCCGGTCAACACACCCGCGTCATACGCGGACAGGCCAAATTCAGACTCGAACCGCGCCCGCCGCGCTTGCGGCAGTTCCGGCAACGATTCGCGAATGGCCTTTTCCCAAGCCTCATCCACGACAATCGGCACCAAGTCCGGATCCGGGAAATACCGGTAATCGTGCGCGGACTCCTTCGCCCGCTGGGAGAAGGTGATGCCGCGATCCGCGTCCCAGCCGCGCGTCTCCTGCACGACCGTGCCGCCCTCGTCGAGCAGCTTCGACTGACGCGCAATCTCGAACTCGATCGCCTTCTGAATCCCGCTGAACGACGCGACGTTCTTTACTTCGGTCTTCGTCCCGAAAGGCGTCGTGCCCGCGGGGCGAATGCTGATGTTCGCCTCCGCGCGCAAGGATCCCTCTTCCATGTTGCAATCGCTCACGTCAAGGTAGCGCAACAATTGCTTCAATTCCGTAAGATACGCGAATGCCTCGTCCGCGCCATGAATGTCCGGTTCGGTCACGATCTCCAGAAGCGTCACGCCGCAGCGGTTGAAGTCCACGCCGCTCTCGCCACCGCCGATCGTGTGCGTGTTGCGCGCCGTGTCTTCTTCAAGATGTGCGCGCGTAATACCGATGCGCTTCGTCGCGCCGTTTGATTTGATGTCGATATAACCGTTCGCGCAAAGCGGCAGGTCGTACTGGCTGATCTGATAGTTCTTCGCAAGATCGGGATAGAAATAGTTCTTACGGTCCATCTTTGACCAGCGCGATATCGTGCAGTTCAACGCAAGCCCGACCGCCACCGACATCTCGATCGCGCGCTTGTTGATCACCGGCAACACACCCGGCATTCCAAGGCACACGGGGCACACATTCGTGTTCGCCGGCGCATGAAAATTCGTGCTGCAACCGCAAAATACCTTCGACTTCGTACTCAACTCGACATGGACTTCCATGCCGATAACTGGTTCGTATTTCATTTCACCTGCGCTCTTTTGCCTCAATCCATTCGTTCGCAATGTTTCTTGCGTTACTGCGATAACAACGCTGTGTACCCGTCTCGTGTCGTGTGTGAATAGTCAGTTAAATCCAAACTATTTTTCTTTAATGGCGTCATCGGCATGCGGGTCGCGGCCCGGCCAACGGAAAAAGTGAAGCGAATTCGGCGTTTTATTCTGTTCTTGTGCCCACTCGGTTCTGCAAAGCGCGCGCTTTGCTATCCAGAAATGCAGGAAGATCGAAAGCGTTGCACCAATCATCAAAATCACGGGCAATTGCCAGCGTGCATCAGCCTGACTTGGAATGGAACTGCCCAGTAAGTTGGAGACTGACAGAGAAGCACCAAAAGCTACGAGCAACGTAATAAGGCAAATCGTAGGAAGAATCTCTCTATTAAACTTTCGTTTCTCAATCTCAGTCATGTGCGCGTGAATGGACTGCAACTGCTCCGTCTGGACGAGTCGAATTGGATTCCAATCGTTCTTACTCATGTCCATGTGTCTCCTGGCAGAATCATGTTGAGAGGTCAGCTGTGGGCGCAGACTTCCATGCCGAATACTGGTTCGTATTTCATTTTCGTTCTATCTGCTTATCATTTTGTCGAAAACATCCAGTTTCAATTTGCCCGGCGTGTAGCCTTGTTCACGTGCCCACGCCGTATTGCAGAGTGCTTGCTTAATGCGCCAGCGCGCTACAAGAATTGCCGCCAACCATAAAACAAAACCACCTAATGCCGCCAACCATTCAAAGGGCGAACTCTCTTCGCCTTTCAACCAATTAGTAAGAACTGGAGGCAAAAAGATGGCGATAGGGAGAACAACAACTATGCTGTCGAGAACTACTCGCCCAATATACTTTAGTTGCTCCATACCAGTCATATGCCGATATATTTTCTGAACCTGCTTTGATTGATAGGCATCCAATGCCGAAAAATTCATTTCGTGCTCCTTGGTGCAAGGCAATCTAAGGGCATATCATTGCTCACTTCACCGCCGTCGGCGTACCCATCTCAAACCCGCGTTTCTGCTCGTATGCATACGCCGTGCGCAGAATTGTTTCTTCGTCGAACGGTTTGCCGATGATCTGCAATCCCGCCGGCAATCCCGACGCCGTCAGCCCGCAGGGCATGCTCAACCCCGGTATTCCCGCAAGGTTCACGCTGATCGTGTAAATATCGCTCAGGTACATGTCCAGCGGGTTCGCCGCTTTCTCGCCGATCTTGAACGCCGGAGTGGGGGAGGTCGGCGTGAGAATCACGTCGCACTTCTCGAAAGCCTCCGTAAAATCGCGGCGAATCAGCGAACGTACTTTCTGTGCTTTCAGATAATATGCGTCGTAGTACCCGCTCGAAAGCACGTACGTGCCCAGCATGATGCGACGCCGCACTTCCGGACCATATCCGTCCGTCTTCGTACGCGTGTACATGTCCATCGTAGTTTTCGCGTCCGCGGCGCGGGTCGCATACCGCACGCCGTCAAACCGCGCGAGGTTCGAGCTCGCTTCCGCCGTGCAGATGATGTAATACACCGCGATTGCGTAGTCCGTATGCGGCAGGGTGACTTCCACAACCCTCGCGCCTTCCTTCTCGAGCACAGCGACAGCCGCCATGACCTTGTCGCGCATCTCGGCATTCAGCGCGTCGGTGAAGTACTCTTTCGGCAATCCAATGCGCAGACCCGCAACGTCCGTTGTCAGTGCCTTCGTAAAGTCCGGCACCGGCAGATTTGCCGAGGTCGAATCCTTCGGATCGCGTCCGCACATGATGTTCAACGCAATCGCGCAGTCTTCCACGTCTTTCGTGAAAGGACCAATCTGATCCAGCGACGAAGCGAACGCCACGAGACCATAACGCGAAATGCGCCCGTAGGTCGGCTTGAGTCCCACACACCCCACGCACGCCGCGGGTTGACGAATCGATCCGCCGGTATCGCTGCCAAGCGCGATGGCACATTCGTCCGCCGCAACCGCCGCCGCCGAACCGCCGCTCGATCCGCCCGGCACGCAATCCAGGTTCCAGGGGTTGCGCGTCGTATGAATCGACGAGTTCTCCGTCGAAGAACCCATCGCAAACTCGTCCATGTTCAGTTTGCCGAGAAACACCGCGCCAGCATTGGCGAGACGCTCCACCGCCGTGCCGTCAAACGGGCTACGATATCCCTTGAGGATTTTCGAGCAACACGTGGTCGTGCCCAGCTTCGTGCAGAAAACGTCTTTCAGCCCAATCGGCACGCCCGCCAAAGGCCCAACGTCTTCACCAGCCTTGATGCGCGCATCGACAGCCTGCGCCTGTGCGCGCGCGGCATCATTCCAAACGTCGACATAAGCCTTTACTTTACTGTCGACTTCCGCAATCCGCCCGAGATGACTCTCCGTCACCTCCAGCGCGGAAACCTTGCCCCCGCGCACAGCATCTCGAATTTCATGCGCAGTCTTCTGATACCACTTCTCGCTCATGCATTCCCTAACTTATCAAGCACCCAATCGGTCTCTAGTGCTCATGCTAATTTTCGTGCTCGTGCTCGTAATCGAACTTCGTATTTTCCCTCTCGCAACAAGCTGTTCGCTACTCGTCGCCCAAATCCAGAATCTTCGGCACCAGAAAATACTCGCCGTCCGTCTTCGGCGCATTCATCAACGCGATTTCGCGATCCAAGGACGGCTCGACAACGTCTTCGCGAAACACGTTCGTCATCTCCAGCACATGCATCATCGGTTCGATGCCGTCCGTGTTCAGCTCGTTCAACTTGTCCATATGCCCGAGAATATCATCCATCTCGCCCACGAGCTTTTCCTTCGTCGCCTCGTCGAGCGTAAGCTGTGCCAACCCGGCAACATATTCGACATCAGTTTTGGTAATTCGTGCCATCTGTACCTCGCAGCGTAGTAGCGGATACGGAAGTTACTTGGGAACAATACGTATCCGCGCATGGACCCGGATAGTAACATACGCAAGCCAATGGTTTCCAAAGGCTTCTGGCGTTCGGAGATCGGATTGAAATCTTTGTGGCTTCTTAGTAGTGTGACCTTCACTTTGGGGTGAGCGTGCCTCTGACGACTGGCTAAGCACGGTGCGCATGCATACCATGCTCGAGGTAATTTACAATCATGCGCAGATCTAATCCGGTTGCGGGACCACGTACCAAGGACGGAAAGGCGACCAAGGGAGACCCAAAGCTTCACCTGGATTCAGGTCGCAATATTCACTTCTTCGGAATCCGGATTGATCCTGCAGTTACCGCGCTCGCGGCGCTCACGGCACTGTACGCATTGAGCGTGCTTGTTCCTTGGAATCCCAACACTTCGTTCAGCGCCAGACCTTTGGATGCAGGCTGGATCTATGCCATGCATCTGGGTTGGCTGGACGGCCGCGATTTCGGGCGCGAGTTGACCTTCACCTACGGCCCCTACGGTTTTATACATATGGGATATCTGCCCGGCACGTATGTCTGGGTTCTGGTAATCAAGTCTGCAATCGCACTCTCCGTATGGTTTGCAATCTGGACATGCGCCCGCCGCCATACAGCGAAAGCATGGGCCGCCGCGCTCTGGACGTTTTCGCTTGTCATGATCTCCGGTTTAATTCCGGAGATTCGGCTGTACGCCCCCTTGTTGTTGCTGCTTGTTTACCATTTCTACGTGGACGATGCGCCGCTGGCGCCGGCGCGCATACCGTTGCTGCTAAGCAGCGCGATACTGTCGTTGGCGAAGTTCTCGACGATGGTGATGGCGGTCGTGGTCGTGCTTTGCATCGTGATGCAGGAAGTAACGAGGCAGGGAGACTGGCGGCGACGGTTTCCCGCGACGGGCATCATTTTCTTTTTTGCAGTTGTTTCTTTCTGGTTATTTGCCGGCCAGCCAGTACTGTCGTTCTTTACATTCTTTCAGCGTTCGCTCTGGGTGACGTCCGGATACGGTGCAGCCATGAGCATGACCGACCAGCCCGAGGCAATGAGTATTGTTGTTTACCTCGTTTTTGCTTTTGCGCTCTTCGCATGGGTCGCGACGCTCACGCTCAAAGAGCAACGGATCAAGAGCCTGCCTGCCATCGCTGCGCTTTCCTTCGTTCTGTGGCAGTCGGTCAAGGCGGGATTTGTGCGTCATGACGAGCACGAACTCAACGCCACCGTCATGCTCGCCTTTCTCAGCGTGTTGTTTGGGCTTGTGTTTGTGGCAAAGCTTGCCCGCCACCATTACGTTGCGTTCTGGTTGACGGTTATTGCGCCGGCACTTCTGGTCGGAGCCCTGAGTTATCAATCGTGGATGGGGGAGAGCGTCTTTCGCTCCTTCGCCCGCCACGTCGTCTCGCCGCCGCGAAACGTATCGACTGCCTGTACCGAACTGATTGGTTCA
>CALEZK010000566.1 GCA_937928585.1 uncultured bacterium
GCACTGGCCAATGCTGAAGCGCTAATTGCCGGCGGGATGGATGCCGACGCCGCGCGAATGGTTTCGGCGCTTACAGCCGGCGTGGAAGAGAACAAATTTCTTTGCCAATTGGCCAGCGATCTGCTAGACTATGGGCAAGGTTTTTTGTCGGCCAACGATACGGAAACTGCGGAAAACATATTTCGCGCGGTGGAGTCGCTGGGGCGGCAAGTGGAAGAAGGGGCTTCCTTTTCGCAGGAGCAACTGGCCGGGATGGACATCCAGGCGCAGGCGCTCGACGCACTGGGGACCCTTTACGGAACAATTGAATCAGCGGATGGAGTTACGGCCGTCACCGTTTCCATAGAGGAACTGACGGGCCGTATCGGGGAGCTTGATACCTTCTTTAGTGCGCTGGATGCGCTGTTCTCGAACCCTTTGACCGAGGAGTTCTGGAACGAGGTTTCAAGTTTGATTCTCAGCACGGGGGATCTTTCCCTGCTCAGCTACCCGGATATATCGCGTGTGGTAGCCGCCCCAAGTACCCCATAACGCAAGGGGTTGCATAATTCGCTTCAATCGTTCACAATAGAACGGGTCGGGGTGTACCTGGCCGTTCCGTTGGGAACGACGGAATACCAAAAGTCGGAAGGAGAGAGGAGGTGAGTCGCCGTATGAAGCATGTGAAGGTGCTATCGACCGGAAAGCCCGTTGCAGCCGAGCAGGTTGCGTGGGTCGAGCTGAAGAACATCTTTGGCCCGTTGAAGCTTCGTGATTCGCAAGCGTTCTGGCTTGTCTCGTTGTTTGACAACTGGCTTCAGAGCTAGTGGCCGGATCGTACCAATTGAGTTTGACATAGCGGAAGGGAGACCGGGAGGGGATAGCTCCAGTAACTATCCACCCAAACCTTCCGCGAACTAACTCCTGTTCACAACCAGTTGGAAAACGGAAACCCATCGCACTGTGCAATGGGAGAGTTTCGCGAAAGGACAATCTGACAATGAAACACGTTCGTAAGATATCGAAAGCCACACCGGTTGCCGCCTGGTGGTTTGGCTGGTTCACCTCGTTGGGTGAATTGAAGGCAGGCGGTGCGAAGGCTGCGTATGTAAACGCGCTTTTCGGCACGTTAGGCACGCTGGATCCGCGGGACGTCTAATGACGCGGTAATTCCGGTGAATCACCGGAATTTCCCGAAGGGCTGTTCTCCCCAATGGGGTGGGAGGATGGCATCATTACACGTTGTGACGGTCTTACTACTCTAATTGGAGGTTTGAGGATCATGAAGCACATCGGTCGCGTTTCAAAGGCGCTTCCGGCCCCCGCATACCTGGTGCCGCGAAACATCTTTGAGATTTCGGACTGGACGGACATCGTCGTCGTAATCGGCCTGAGCATCGAGAAGTTCTTTGGCTTCTGGACAGGTCAGCTGATTCCGGACGATCTGCGTAACGTCTAAGTTCTGTTGTTTTGGCTCCGGTTGAATCGGAGCCCGCTCATGAGCGTATTCGAGGTGGGTTGCAGCGTTTCGCTGCAGCCCGCCTTATTTTTTGACGCGACAAACCGACAAAAGGTTTCCTGAATCGACGCGGCGCGACCCCGCACATCGATCTTCCGCTACAATATCCAGCATGCCACGCTTTCTGTTGATAGGGCTTGATGGCGCCGAGCCTTCACTGTGCGAACGCTGGATGGACGAAGGCCGCCTGCCCGCGCTGGCCGCACTGCGCGATCGCGGAGCGTACCTGCCATGTGCCAGCGTCGATCCCCCGGTCACGTTTCCGGCGTGGTGCACCTGCGTCACCGGCGTAAACCCCGGCAAGCACGGTATATTCGATTTTACCGAACAGGTACACGGGCAATATGCCATTCGATTCGTAAACGCCACGCACCGTCGCGCACCCGCGCTTTGGAATGTCTTGTCCGAAGCAGGAAAGCGCGTCTGCATCCTCGGCGTTCCCGGGACCTATCCTCCCGAACCGGTGAACGGAATCATGGTCGCCGGGTTCGATTCTCCCGTTGCAACCCGGATCGACAAAACCTTTGTATACCCCGAATCGCTGTACGAAGAAGTGCGCGCATGGCGTTTCGCCGACTTTCAGGAACACAACATTGGCGATGGGTGGCACGCGATGGCCCATGAGCGACTACTCTCGAAGATCGACGAAAAGACTGTAATCGCGGAGCGGCTGCTTCAGCGCGAACCGTGGGATTTTTTCATGGTGGTGTTCGGTGAATCGGATACCGTCGCCCATCACTTCTGGCTGTTCCACGATACCCATTCACCACGATACCGGCCGGGAATGGAACACGCGATACGCGACGTTTATGAAAAGTTGGACAGTACAGTCGCCCGATTGATTGCCGCCGCCGGCGACGATGTCATTGTGGGCGTCTGCTCTGATCATGGTTTCGGCGGCGCGGGCACGGGCATTGTGCATATCAACAACTGGCTCGCGGCAAATGGCTACCTGCACTTCGCGCCAGCGCGGGAAAGTCTGATGAAACGCGCGGCGCTCTCGCTTGTGCCCCAACAGATGCGCGGCGCGATATTTCGCAGGTTTGAAAATGTGGCGGCACGCGCGGAAAGTCACTCACGATACGCAGGCATCGATTTTACAAAAACAAAAGCATGGTCTGACGAACTGAACTATTTTCCGTCGATTCGATTAAATGTATCCGGTCGCGAACCGCAGGGCACCATCTCGCCGAAAGACTATGACACCGTGTGCAACGCGCTGTGCGAGCACCTGGAAACATGGGAAGTCATCGCGCGCGCGCGCCGCAGAGACGAACTGTACGATGGACTGTATATCGATCGCGCACCCGATATAATCCTGGAACTGGCGCTCGAAGACGGCTACTCTCATTCATGCGTTCGGAGCCGTGGCGGCAACGCCTTTCGACGTCTTTCGCCGTCGGAATATTGCGGCGGCAAAGAGCGCGGCATGACGGGCAACCATAGACCTACAGGCGTGCTCTTTCTTTCCGAGCCAACGGTCAGTGGCGCGGTGCAACTCGAAGACGTCGCACCCACCGTCTTGGCCGCGCTGGGCGTGCCCGGTCCGCCAATGGATGGAACCAGTTTGATTGGCGCATACGTGGAGCGCGAAGACACTGCATACGCGCTGGCGGCGGGAAGTGCCTATACGCCTGTGCAAGAAGAAGAGATAGAGCAGCGCCTGCGCGACCTGGGCTATTTCGAATAAAACGCAGAAGGAACACATGAACCGAAAACTGAAATATGCGCTCCGGGGCATCGTTGGTCTTGTCGTGCTTGCCGCGGCGGTCATCGCCTATAACGAGATCTCTGGTTATGTGCGCGATTGGTATATCGACGCGACGTTCGAGCGCAAGACTGCTTTGCCCTCCAGCATCAACCCTGATCAGGTTTGCCTAACCTGGAGCGACGACCCAAAAACGACGCAAACGGTCCAATGGCGCGCGAGCACCGAAGTGGAGGATGGCTGGGTCGAGTGGCGAGAAGCAGGCGCCGCGGAAACCGAGATCAAAGAACTCGCCGCCAGCCGCTCCGTGCTCGAAGATAAGATGTTAATCAACGATCGAACGATCCACCGTTTTACCGGCGTGATAAAGGAGCTAAAACCCGCGACGACATACTCCTATCGCGTTGGCAGTAGATCCAAAAATACGTGGAGCGAGTGGGGTACTTTTACGACCGCACCGGAAGTGATAAGCGATTTTTCGTTCATATATCTCGGCGATCCCCAGTTGGGTCTCGAATACTGGGGAAAGCTGATAGACAAAGCGAATGAACAGTACACCGCGTCCGCCTTCTATGTGGTTGCGGGCGACCTGGTCAACAGTGGAAGCTGGCGAAACGAGTGGGACCGCTTCTTCGACGCGGGCAAAGGCGTGTTCAACGACCGTCCGATCGTGCCCGTGTTGGGCAATCACGACTACGACAAGAAACGCGAACCGCGCCTGTACCTGGAGTCATTTGCCGTGCCGGAGAACGGTCCGCCGTCGATTGGCGTCGAGCGTGCCTACAGCTTCACGTTTAGCAACGCCCTGTTCGTTGTGCTGGATTCCAATCGCGACCTGGCCGATCAGACGCCGTGGCTTGAAGCACAACTCAAGAACTCGGATGCGAAGTGGAAATTTGCCGTGTATCACCATCCCTCGTATCCGTCCGCGCCGAACAGAATCAACAAGAACTCGTATGTACGCGAGACCTGGGGCGCGGTGTTCGACAAGTATCACGTGGATATCGCCTTTACCGGGCATGACCACGCCTACCTGCGGACGCATCCAATGTACGACGACCAGAAAGTCGCCAGCGCGAAAGAAGGCACGTACTACATCGTGTCCGTATCGGGAAAGAAATACTATGAACAAGAGCCCAGCGACTACGCGGCGGTTGCATTCGCCAATGTGTCCACTTATCAAACAATCGACATAACCACCAATCCCGATCGCCTTGTGTACCGCTGCTACGACTTTGACGGCACGCTGCGCGACGAATTCGTCATCGAGAAATAACGATGCGCGTCGCCATCGCGGGCGCGTGTCCGTACCCAGTCCCCCAGGGGTCACAAGTTCTCCTGCGGGACACCGCGCTGGCACTCCACGATCGCGGACACGATGTGCATCTTGTCGTCTATGGCTACGGCGAAGGCGTGGACGAGAGCGGCTTGCGGATTCACCGGTCCGCACACGTCGCAGGCGGACATCACACGAAGGCTGGTCCGACGCTCGCGAAACCGTTTCTCGATCTCGCGCTCGTTTCCAAACTGCGCAACGTCGTTCGCGCCGAACGAATAGACGTGGTGCAGGCGCACAACTACGAGGGCTTGCTGGTCGCGCTTGCGGCGCGGGTTGCGCCCGTGGTGTATCAGGCGCATAACGCCATGGCGGATGAGTTGCCGCATTATGCCGGCTTCGGATTTCTAGGCAAGCGGATTGGTTCGTGGCTTGATCATACCTTTCCGCGTCGTGCCGCGCAGGTGGTCGTTCCGCACGTGGCCATCGCACTATACC
Organism: uncultured bacterium; assembly: GCA_937928585.1. Classification (GTDB taxonomy): domain Bacteria; phylum Hydrogenedentota; class Hydrogenedentia; order Hydrogenedentales; family SLHB01; genus JABWCD01. Next base: position 4,981 of record CALEZK010000566.1, read on the forward strand.
TTATCGCCTGCGGTTGCGCGCCGGGAAAAGTTTCGGTGATAGCGCCGCCGGCCTCCACGCATTGGTTCGCGCCCGCAGTCGCAAGCGGTCAGCATCCGCCAATCGTGTATACCGGCAATCTCGACGCGTATCAGAACATTGAGTTCCTTGAACACGTCATGGCGCGCGTGCGAGCGGAAGCGCCAGACGCGCGACTGGTTCTCGCAACGCGTGATCATACCGTAATGCACGGAGCCGAACTTCACTACACTCCGGACTTTGCAACGCTGCGAGCGGTGCTTGCGCAAGATGCAGTCGTCGTTTGCCCACGCGTGTCGTGGTCCGGCTACCCCATCAAACTGTTAAACGCCATGGCCGCGGGGAAGGCCGTTGTTGCCTGCCGCAGCGCAGCACACCCGCTTGAACACGAAGTTACGGGAATCGTGGTGGACGACAATGACGAGGAAGCATTCGCATCCGCGGTCGTGCGGCTGATGCAGTCACCGGCGTTACGCGATGCGCTGGGGAAGCAGGCGCGGCAAGTTGTGGATACGAATCACACGCCAAAGAAATTCGCGGAGGCGTTGGAAAGCGTCTTTGAACGCGCGTTGGCCCGAGCGTGACGTTGGGATTAGATTCCCTGTGGCTTACCGCAATTGTCAAACCATCGAAAGGAGATCATCAACGTTACGCTTCGCAATGTTGCGCGTGCCCGCCTCGATCTCCTCGATCAACTGTTTCAATGCCGAATTAACCGGCGTGGATACGCCCAAGACCCGCGCAGATTCGACGACGTAACCGTTAAGAAAGTCGATCTCGGTCTTTCGTCCTCGCTCCAAGCTTTGCAGCGTTGAAGAGCGGGCATGCTTGTACTTGCGACCCAGCAGTCGGACGATTACGTCTTTCGCATAGCGCGTGAATGAGCCGGCATCTTTCGCGAGGTATAGGAGTCGCGGATTCGCGGCGATGCGCTCCAGGCGGATGTGCTGTGCGTCCGCGGTGTCGACGACTTCGCTATAGGTGCGTAGGAAGATGTTCCGGATGCGTTTGTCCGCGAGCATTTCACCCAACGTCTCGCCCGTGAGCGCCCCGACACTGTTTACGGTGCAGTTAATCGCGAGTTTGCTCCACAACACGCCCCGCATGTTTGTCGAAACAGTCACCGGACCGGTGTTCGCGAGCGCGGCTGCAAGCGATTTCACGCGCGGCGTAACGGTTCCGTTCAACTCGCCGACAAACGTATGGCCGGGCGTCGTACGCTCGTAGTGACCGGGGGCATGCATGATTCCGTTCCAGCCAATGCTCGCGCTGACAACGCGCTCGATCCCGATTGCCGCGCCCACCGCATCCTCGACAATCCCGTTCTGAAACGTCACGACGTACGCATCAGGCTTAAGGAATTTCGCCACTTCCTTTGCCGCCTCGACGACGCCCGTGGCCTTCATGATCAAGTAGGCAGCATCGAATGGGCCGGATGCGGAGGCCTCCGGAAGGGTTGTAAACACATCGGCAAGGGCGACATGGTTCTGAGCTGGCAGGGCGACGCGTATGCCATCCGCGCGGATGGCCTGGGTAATGGCGTCATTGTTGGTGACGAGCACGGGGCGAAGGTTCGCATTGCACATCAAGCCCGCGATAACGCCACCAACGCCGCCGATACCCTGAATGAGGATGCGTTCGCTCATGACGCTACCTGGCGGGCAGTTTGATCACAAGTCGATAACGTCCAACCCCGGAATCGAAGATTCCAGCGGAATCGTCTCGATATGGGTCGCCCCGAGCTTCGCAAGCTCGTAACGCGCTTTGGCAAGCGGCAACACCTTGTTGGTGGCATCCAATTTCACGATGAATTCCGTGAAATGGATTCCCTCTTTCATCGTGGGCTCATCGCCAAACAGATGATGTTCGCGCAGGTAAATCAGCAGTTTGTCGACATCGTCCTTTCGCGCATTGAAGGAAAGCAAGACTTTGTTTTCGGCGTAGATTGAACCGTAAAGATTCAGAAGGAACATGCGCGCAAGGTCGTGCTTCTCCGGGTTGTTCTGAAGCGCCGTATTCGCCCAAATACCAGCCTCGGACTGCATCACCTCGTCGACGATGTTCAGGCCATAGTTGGCGATAGCGCTGCCTGTTTGGGTGATCTCGAGGCCAAAATCCACCGCGCCCTGCTTTACTTTGGTTTCCGTTTTTCCCCAGCTTTCGTAAATAACGATGCCGGACTCGATGCGCGGCGGGGTTTTGTACTTTTGAACGGAAAATGCTTTGTGCGAACTACCGAAGCCCAGTGCAGTCGCCTTCGTTTGAAACCATTCCAATGCGAGATACGGCATTTCAGAGACCATCGTGATTAGCCGTTTCTTCGTGAGCAGTTCCTTGAGCCACGCGCTTGAGGATTCAACCTTCTTGTCCGCGATGATGACAATCCGCACGTCGCCCCGTTGCAACGACAGCACTTTCTTCAGCGAGATCTCGCGGTCATATTCGTAGCGATACTCGAGAATGCGTTCCCGCACCCAGTCGTCGCCGCCAATGGCGAGATCGACTTCGCCCATGGCAAGCTGCGATCCAAATTCCTGCGGACGTCCGTCCCAGCCGATCAGAAACGGCGTAAGGGTGAACGAACTTGGCCCGCCCTTGTCGTAGCCTTTGGTTGGAAAACCCGCATGCTTCAACAGGGCAATTAAACTGCCCCCGCGGTTGGGGTCCGCAAGCGAACCCGCGGGGAGGCCAATAATTAGATTTGCGTTGCTCATGGTTCCTCTATCGTCGAAAAAGCCGTTCTGGCGCCCATAGACAGCGGCGCCATGCGCATCCCTGGATCATAGCACGTGCCGAAACACCATGTATCCTTCGGCGGCCTCGACGCTGATTTCTCTCCCCCGTACCCGGGCGGTGTACTCTACGTTTTGCACGCTCGAATGGTGGATGGCATCGCGCATTTGCGATTGGTGCATCGATAGCGCGGTCAGTTTTTGCTCCAGGAAATTGGATATATCGATGTAGAAATTTGGATGGAATTTCTCGCGTTCCAGGCTCCAGAACAGCGATGTATTGTCATATCCGAGCACGATGGGCTGAAATGGCTTGATCGAAGGAACCCCCGGCCGCAGTGCTGTCCACGCGGCGCGAAACACCGCATCATGATCCTGATTGTAAGAAGAAACTGGAATGGCCACCATCGTGGGCTTGAGTCGATCCAGCGCGAGCTTGGCGTCGCGCTCGAACAGCGAGATCAAATCGCGGCGGGGCATGGCATCGAGGCGCAGGTGCGTTTGCTCATCGCGAAAAAGCACTTCCCAATCGTCGACTTTCAAGTATTCCATGACGTGCTTCAGTTCTTCTTCGCGCGTGCCACCGCTCACGCGGTGCGTGGTACCGTCGTAGTGCTTCAAATCGCCCACCGAGCAGACGATGCAGTACACCTCTCCGCCGAGGTGGTTGATGCGCGCCATAGAGCCCGCGCACCCAAAACATTCGTCATCCGCGTGCGGGGCGATGACCAGCATGCGCTGTTTGGAAAGGAAGGCATCTTCAGGGGTCACTCAATTTCTCCCGTACCAGGTCTTCGTAGAGCGATTCGATTTGCCCAACCATTTGATCGAGGCTGTAAGCGCGCGCATGTTCTCGCGCGCTCGCGCTCAACTTGGCGCGCAAGGGCGCGTCGTCGATTAATCTCCGTATGGCCGCTGCGAGCGCGATCTCGTCTTTCGGACGGACCAGGAGGCCGGTAACCTCGTTCTTCACGACTTCAGGCACACCGCCCACTTCACTCGCAACGACAGGGGTTCCCGCAGCGCCAGCCTCGATAATCACACGCCCCATTCCCTCGTTGAGCGAGGGAACCACGCAAACATCCATTGCGGACATGAGATCAGGCACGTCTTTCCGCATTCCCAGAAACTGAAAACGATTGCCCAGCGGCCTTGCTTCGGCCTCCAGCTCACGCCGCAACGCGCCATCACCGGCAAGGATAAAATGCGTGTTCGGTACCGCTTCCCCAATCGCCCGCGCTGCATGCACAAAATACGCGAAGCCCTTGACCGGTTCAAGGCGGCCCACCGCGCCGATAACAAAGGCGGATTCATCAAGGCCGAGATTTGAGCGCGTTAGGTTTCGCCTCGCAATGGCGTCTTTGTAGGGCGCGAGGTCGATTCCGCTGAATATGGACACCCATTGCTTTCGCGTTCCAACACCTTGCGCGAGGTGTTCCTCGATGCCGCGCTGCGTAAGGGCAATTAGACGATCAGACTTGCGCGCCGCGCTGCGTTCCAGCATCGTATAGAACGTGGTAAGCGCGCGGTTGAAGTAGCCAAAAAAGATATGCCCGTGCGGCGTGTGGACGACGATGGGCACGCCCACTTTCGCCGCGGCAAGTCGGCCAAGATAGCCTGCCTTCGACGTATGCGTATGCACGATGTCATAGCGGCCATCCTGAAGAATGCTGCACAACATGCGGTAAGCGCGGAGATCGTTCAGCGGCGCTGGATTCCGCACCAGATACGGCACGCGAATGATGTCGATGCCCAATGCGCGCACCGCATCTTCCATACTGGGTTCGTTGGGCGCGGTCACGCCGGAGATGAGGTCTACGGTGAAGCGATTGCCGTTCGCGAGCCGAACGGTATGCACTGTGTTCTCCTGCGCGCCGCCTTTGCAAAGGCGTGTAATGATATGAGCAACGCGCAGCCGTCTCACCGCTTCACCCCGAGCACATGCAACATCTGTGAAGTAAACTTGCGCCAGTTCAGTTCGCGCTCGACACGACGGCGACCGTTTTCGCCGAGGCGTTTGGCGAAATCGGCATCGTTCAGAACCTGCACGATTGCATCGGCAAGTGCGTCGCGATCGTCCGGCGGCACAAGCAGACCAGTCTCGTCATGGGTCACCGCTTCCGGCGTTCCGCCCGACGTGCCGGCAATCACGGGCTTTCCGTGCGCGTGCGCTTCGGCAAACACAAGGCCAAAGCCTTCAACATGCCCGCCCGGGCTCGTACCCGAGGGCAAGGCAAAAACGTCGCACAAAGAGTAAAGCGCCTGCACTTCGGCATCGCCCAGTTTTCCGGCGAATGTAATACGATCGCGCACGCCCATGTTCTGCGCGGCGCGGGAACACGCGGAAACCTCGGGTCCCTGTCCCACGACCAGCAAATGCGCATTCTTTACCTGCTTTAACACGCGCGGCCACGCGCGAACCAAGGTGAGATGACCCTTGCGCGGAATCATACGTCCTACGCAAAGGACGACGCGATTGCCATCGATTGGATAGCGCAACCGCATCAAGTCCTTTATCGCGGGGTCCGCAACAGGGTCAGGCGTGGCGCCCGGAAGAATTGGTGCGATGCGAGATTCGGGCACGCCGAACTTGACGAGTTGATCTCGGGTGAACTTGCTGATGGCTATGACGCCGCGCGCCTGTGCGTAGATGTAACGCAGCATGGGCGCCATCGGCCATACATTCTGAAACTTCAGAAACTCGTATCCATACGCAAGCACGGCATACGGCACGCCGAAAAAACTACGCGCAAACAATCCAACGACACCGCCATAGGCGACGTTGATACCGATGACCAGGTCGTTATGCGGTATAAGTTTGCGGCTCGCCGCGAGCAGCGGGAAAAGCCTGAACCATCCCATGGCGTATCCCCCGAATCGCACGATTCGGGTGGATTCGCCTGCATCAAAGGACTCGCAACCAGCTATATGCGGCGCGAGCACGGTCACTTCGCAGTTCGCCAGCGCACATTCGCGAGCAACATTCAGGGCAAGCGTGCTGATACCGCCTTCAATCGGCGGATAGTCGACGGTGATGATTAGTATGCGAACCGCGCGATCGCTCATAAGGCTAACTTGAAATGGATCCGCATCGATCCACATTTGCGATTCGAGTTGATTGAGTTTTTCATTGTTTGGTCAGCACGTAGTCGCCGATGACAAGTGCATCCATGCCGGTGCCGTAGAAACAGCGAACGGCGTCCGACGGGGTGTTCACAATCGGTTCGCCCATTATGTTGAACGAAGTATTCAGTACCATCGGCACACCGCGCCGCTTCTCAAACGCTTCGATCAAGGCGTAGAACTTAGGATTTGAATCGCGGGTCACTGTCTGCACGCGCGCAGTGCCATCGACATGGGTAATGGCTGGGACGCTCGCGCGTTTTGCCTGATTAACCGGATAAACGAACAGCATGAACGGAGATGACGCACAACCCTCGAAATACTCACTTGCGCGTTCCGCCAGACAACTCGGCGCGAAGGGACGAAACTCTTCCCGGTGCTTCACGAATTTGTTAATCAGGTCTTTCATGTCCGCACGGGTCGGATCGGCGAGGATACTGCGCGATCCCAGAGCCCTCGGCCCAAACTCCATGCGACCCTGATACCATCCGACGATCTTGCCCGCGGCCAGCAGATCTGCAGTGCGTTCGATTGTGTTCGAGGGAGATTCATAAGGCAATTTTGCGAGATCCAGGAACTGTCGAATGGCGTCGTTCGAGAACTCCGGACCCCACTGCGCATGTTTCAACTCGAATGAACGTTTCGCGCCAGTCAACTCATGGTGCTTCTGAAAGCCAGCGCCGATTGCGATGCCGTCGTCGCCCGCCGCGGGCTGCACAAAAATCTCGTCAAATGGGCCTTCGCGAAGCAGTCGCCCGTTCATGGAGCAGTTCAGCGCCACGCCACCGGCAAGACAGAGTTTTTTCTGTCTCGTAGTCGAATGCAGATGCCGCGCAATGTGCAAAACGGTTTCTTCCAGCACGCACTGAAGCGACGCGGCGATGTTCTGGTGCTTGCTTTCTATTGCTGCGTTCTTTTGCCGCGCCGGGCCGAACCGTTCAATGAACTTCGACGACATGTAACCGCACCGGCTTCCCGCGAGATAGTGGCATTGCAGCCACGAGAGATCGATCTGATACCGGCCTCCTGGCATCAGCTTTACGATGCGGCGAAACTCGTCCGCGTATTCTGGCTCGCCATACGAAGCGAGCCCCATCACTTTATACTCGTCACTTGCGCGCGCGAATCCCAGGTAGTCCGTTAATCCGGTGTAAAGGACCCCGAGCGAATTTGGATAGTGCTCGGAGGACAGACGGGTAATAGTCGTGCCTTTCCCAATCCCACCCCACGTGACATCCCACTCGCCGACATAGTCTATTGTGAGCAGCGCGGCCTCATCGAAAGGGCTGACCAGGAATGAAGAAGCCGCATGCGCGGGATGGTGGTGCATGTAGTGAAGTTGGGCGCGCTTGCCGACCAGGCTACGCATGCCGAGCATATACTCCGCGTTGTGCTGTAGCTCGTACGCGATATACCCGGCGGAGAAACTCGGCGAACGAAACAATTGCGAAAGGCGATAGGGAACGCGTCTGCCGACTCGCAACCCGGGCCGCATGTAGGCGCAGACGTGATCGATGTCATCTATGGAAATGCCCGCGGTATCCAGACAGAACTGCACGGCCTTGCGGGGCACGCCGCCCTGATGCTTGACGCGCGTAAGCCGTTCCTCGGCCACAGCCGCGACCAACTGCCCGTCGCAGACCAGCGCCGCCGCCGAATCGTGCGAGTAACCCCCTATGCCGAGAACGTTCAAACGCCACACTCTCCTTCGGCGGAGAGTATAGCGAAGTTATGCCCGCTCTTGCGTGTCCGCAAACCGATAGTCTGTGAACTCGCCCAAGGTCTCGAAGCCCAAGCGCGAATAGACAACGTTTGGGCCAACGTCTTCGGCTACCGTAAAGAGAAACACGGTTGAGTATCCCAGGCACTGGAGGTGATCCGCGATGGCATGGGCAACCGCGCTGGCGAAGCCGCGGCGGCGATATTGATGAGGTACGTACACGTCCACGATGCGCGCGCAAGCACCGGAAATGACTCGGTACCCGGCCTTGGCCACCGGTTCATCGGTTTGCCAGACATAAAAGCTTTTCTGAGCAACTTTCCGTTGAACTTCCGATGTGTTGTCGCTTGCGAACATATCCAGTTCGTTGGCGAAAGCCAGTTCCCATTTCCAAAGCAATTCTACGTCGGCAGCGGTTGCGAGGCGGGCAAATCCGGGGCATGCCTTCGGCGCGCACAGCCTGTTCAGTTTGTACAATAGCAAGCGATTGCTTCGCGCGATTGACACGTTTTGGCGTCGGGTCCATGCCGTTGCGAACGATGCGGCCGTCTCGCTCGTGCTGTGCACGCCGTGCAGATGCACCGAGTGTCTGGAAAGCGCATCTACAAATGGATCGATTGCGTCAGGCGGCAGTTTGGTGAGATTGAGACCGTAGGGAGGCGTCTGCATGCCGGCGCCGATGATTCTATTTTGATTGGAAATAGAACACAGGAACGGTTCTTCGGCGTCAATCGTTACCCCGTCCTTCAGCGCGACGAGACGCCGGTGGAGCATGCCAAGCATTACATTATTTTCTGCTTCGTTTTGCAGCAGCAATGGGCGAACCAGGTCCGAGAAGCCTTGCAGATCGTTGTGAATTTCGACTTTCATGAACATATTCCGAGCGTTGCCTTACCATGATGCGCTCCATGCGCATCACGAAATTATGCAGAACCGAATCTCGCGCGAAGTCGACGGTGCCTGTTCCAGAACGCGAGCTTGAACATCGGTAAGAATAGCGGACCCAAAAGAGGCACTCTCGGTTCAAACGCAACGGAATCGCGAATGCAGCACCCGCGCTCGGTGCGCTCGATTGTGCGCTCGTGCCTCCATATACGCTGCGTAAGCATAGTGGACTCCTCGACAAATCCACGCGGGGCTTCGACACGCAACAGCTTCAGGTCGTCGTAATCAATAGGAACCACGCCGAAGAGCAGGATCCAACTGCGGAACGCGCGTTGGCCGATCGGTGCGTCTTCCAGTGTGCGGCTTGCGTACGCGGGCGGAAACGTCATGCGGCAAAGCGGCCACAGTTCGGCGTTCACGCCGGAGATGGTGCGCGCGTGCGCCCATACGCTTTCAGGATCCGCGCGCAATGGCGAGGAGAACTCGAACGAGAAACGCATGCTTACTTCGCGGGCGCGTTTCGCTGCCGCAGACACTCGGCGATTGCGATAGCGGCGCTTACCGATGCGTTCAACGATGTAATCGGGCCGGAGAGCGGGATGCGCAAATGAAAATCGCAGTTCTCTCGAACAAGACGCCGGATGCCTTTGCCCTCGCTGCCAATTACGAGCCCAATCCGGCCTTTCAGGTCAGCTTCCCAGATCGTCTTGTCGGCATCCGCGTCCAGCCCGGCGATCCAGAATCCCGCTTTTTTCAAGTCGTTAATGGCGCGGGAAACATTGGTGGCCTGAACCAAATCAATGTACTCCATGGCGCCCGCGGCACTTTTCATTGCGGCGGACGACAAGGGTGCCGATCGGTCTTTTCCAAACAGGACGGCGCAAGCGCCGCATGCGGCCGCGGAGCGGACAATCGCGCCGAAGTTATGGGGGTCTTCCACGCCGTCCAGAATGACGACAACGGCTTGTTCGGGAAATGGGCCGTGTGACCATAGCGCCGCATCCAGCACGGGCAATGCGTCTGCTTCGAGCACGACACCTTGATGCACCACACCCCCCGCAAGCTGATCCAGACGGTTCCGATCCGTTTCCTCAATCGGCACCCCGCGCGCCGCGGCCAGCACATCGTCGATGCCCTGCGCTCCGCGCATAACGAAAAGCCTGCGCGCCGGACGCTTTCCGGCGCGCAGGCATTCAAGAACTGGAATTCGGCCAACTACACGTTCACGCAAGGTCTAGAGTTCCGAAGCTCGTTCGTCAACGCTGGCCGACTTCACCCAACTCGTGGGTTTCAGCCAGCTTATCTATTCGTAAATTCAATACATCCACTTCCGGAACCCTTGGATCGTATTGATTCGCATCCATGTCGCGCAGATCCGCGAGTATTTGGATGCACTCTTCGTAGCGGCCCTGCTTCTCTACGCATTTCGCAAGGCGATACTTGTTGTTCAGGAAGTTCTTGCCCTGTGGATACCGCTCCATCGCGTCAAGAATGACCTGCTCGGCAGAGGCATAGCGGAACGTCTTTATTAGAAAGCCTGCGAGATTGGTCAAACCCTGCTCGTTGAATTCATCTTGCTTGATGTCTTGCCCGGGCGTGCCTTCGTTGAACTTTGCGCGCAGCCATTTCACGCCGCCATCCGTGACCAACCAACCCACGCCTACGATCACAATAATGATCAAAGGCCATTTGAGACGACTTAAATCCATGATTTACCCCTCCTAAATGCCGATGCTGTTGCGAACGTTTGCAACGAACGGCGATAACACCGGCACCTGAAACACAACGCCCACTACACCAAGCAATATCGCAATTACCAGCAGCGCGACAGCAAAGCCCATGATGCGCCCCAGAAAATAGCCGATTCCAAGCCGGCCCTTTCTGGTGTCCAGCTCCTGTGCCCGCTTAACGAACACCTCGTGTTTTTCTTTGCATACGGCGCTGCAAAAGAAGCCCGTGGGCCCCTGCACCTTACAGGCGTTGCAAAATGGCGTGCCGCACCGCTTACAGCGCCCCACCGATTCTACGCCTGGATGATTGATGCAGCCCGACGCCGTTCCCGACAAAGCCATAGGCACTCCCTCCTCACCGACTACCTACATGTACGTTTACCCACACGGACACATAGGCCGCGCTCCCCGTAGCAAGGCCTCCAAGAGGCATACTGCCCCCACGAATTCAGTATACACGGTTTTCGCCGTTTTGCCAGTGCTGAATCACATGGCAAACCAACGATGCAGGTGGGTGCAATGAAGTATCTGGCTTAATACCCAGCAAATTGAATTAAAGCACTATTCGTGCTACCACATATGCCGTTCGCTCGGAGAATAACCCCAATTAGGACGTCGTGTTCTGACGGCTGAAAGTCGCTTCGCAATGCGCCCTGCTTTCGCTTCCCTGATTTCTATCGTCTTGCTTGCCGTCACGGTTCAAACCGATACCGCAAAGGCGACTGGCTCACTTCGCGTTACAATCAAACCCGAAGAAGCCATTGACGCTGGCGCGAAATGGAGGATTGGGAGCGGTCCATGGCAGACCAGCGGCGAAACAATAAAGAATCTATCTCCCGGCAACCACACGGTGTCTTTCAAGAAACTGGAAGGTTGGAAGAAACCTAAGAGCAAAACCATTGCTGTCGTTTCCGGAGAGGTAGCGTCCATAAAAGGGAAATACAAACTACAAGAACAACAGCCAGCACCCATTGCTGTTGCCAGCCCGAACGCAGGCCCCGCGCCCCTCGACATTCAATTCACCGGCGACATCAACGATCCGGACGCGCAAGCAGTAACCTATTCTTGGGACTTTGGCGATTCCAACGCCAGCCTTGACCAGAATCCCACCCACACCTATGCAATAGGCACATCGCCAGGCACATACTCTGTCGTATTACATGTGGAAGATGCAGACGGCGGAATTCGCGAGACAACGATCCCCATCACGATCACATCTGGCGAAGTGGAGGCGTCAGCCTTGGTTGAGCCGGGGGATGAGGCGGAGATCACAGTTAGCGATTCCGAAAGCGAGATCGCCCAAGCCACGGTTTCGATTCCCGCCGGTGCGGTGAGCGCGCCAATCGTAGTGACGATTGGCGAAGATACGACGACCCCATCGGAATGGTTAGGGCGCCAACCGTTGGTGGAATTGGGGCCGGAAGGCACCCAGTTCGAAGAGCCGATAGAAGTTGTCGTTCCTATTCCAGACAACGTCCCCGACCCGGCCTTGGCGCGTGTCATTGCGTACGACAGCACGATTGGTCACTGGACCCGAGAAGGGATCTCTGGAGTTGAGTACCTCGGAGGACCTGACCGATTGCTCCGGTTTTATACGACGCACTTTACATATTTCTCTTTGATTGATACGTGGTCAGTGACAGATTTGGGTAGCTTGGGTGGAAATAACTCCTATGCGTTCGCCATCAACAATGCCTCCAAAGTGACCGGTTACTCCTATGTTTTTGTCTCCGCCAATTGGAGACACGCTTATCTTTGGGATTCCATCAATGGTATGGGAAATATTCACGATACAACCTTCAAGCATAGTTATGGCTTCGCCATCAGCGATGCGAATCCGCCTCATATCGCGGGTTATCTTGAGCCGGAAGGAAATATTTCAGAGTTCGCCGCTTTTGTGTGGGATAGCGATGATGGAACGCGAAATCTGGGCACTCTCGGCGGCAACTCCTCCCAGGCTTGGGGCGTGAACGATGCAGGGACCGTCGTTGGGCAAAGCGTGAACGCAACAGGAGAAACGCGTGCGTTTTACTGGACCAACGGCGGTGGAATGATCGATCTCGGCACGCTTGGCGGAGACCACTCCTACGCCTTTGCAATTAACAACGCGGACACCGTTGTCGGATGCGCCGACGACAATCAGGCCAACCGCCAGTACTCGTTTAGATGGACGTCCGGCAACGGCATGGAGAAACTGAAACAATTTGGCAGTGCCCGATACAGCTGCGCATTCGCCGTGAATGCCTCCGGCGTTGTCGTTGGAGAAGCGGAAATCACGTCCGGGCCAATTCATGCGGCATTGTGGCGCGGCACGAACCAGGTCGACGATTTGGGAACGCTGGGCGGCAACGCCAGCATCGCTCGCGCAATCAATGTAAATGAAGAGGTGGTGGGCGCTTCATTGACGGCTGACGGCAATACACGCGCTTTCGGATGGGACGACACCGGCGTCGCAGCCATGACCGATCTGAATGACTTGCTGCCCAGTGGATCGGGATGGGTCCTTATCGATGCGTGGGACATCAACGACAACGGTGAAATCGTGGGCTACGGCACGCGCAACGGATTTACTTGCGCGTTCTTGCTGAAAAAAATCTAAAGTGGATTTGCACCTTGCCCGCCACTAAGTGGCGGACAAGGTGCAAACGATTTTTGTCTCAATCCAGCGCGCGCGTTGCTATCTCGTCCTGAAGCTTTGTGATTAGCGCGTCGAGTGTTTGCGCACCGAGGTCGCCTTTGCGGCGGTGCCGAACCGACGCGGAATCGCTGCCGCGTTCGCGTTCGCCGACCACCAGCATGTACGGGATCTGTCGGGTTTGCGCCTCTCGGATTTTGTACTTCATCGTATCCGGGCTTAGATCCATTTCTGCGCGAATACCTGCTTTGCGAAGTCGATCACGCACGGACGTCGCGTACGCGTCGAAAGCGTCCGCGACCGGCACAACAATCGCCTGCACGGGGGCCAGCCAAAGCGGAAACGCGCCGGCGAAATGCTCGATCAGAATGCCGAGGAAGCGCTCGATGGAACCGTAGATCACGCGGTGGATGACCACCGGACGATGACGGTTTCCGTCCTGGCCGATATACTCCAGATCGAACAACTCCGGCATCGAGAAATCGAGCTGAATCGTCGCGCACTGCCAAGAGCGTTTCAGACTGTCGCGAATGTGAAAGTCGATCTTGGGTCCGTAGAATGCGCCATCGCCGGCGTTGATCTTGTACGGCATGCCCTTGGCTTCCAGCGCTTCGCGCAGGGCGTTCGTTGCTTTCTCCCAATTCTCGTCCGAACCCACGGACTTCGCGGGGCGCGTGCTGAGTTCGACGCCGTACTCGAATCCGAACGACGTGTAGACGTAACTGATGAAGTCGATGATGCCGAGCACTTCGTCCTGGATCTGATCCGGCGTGAGGAAGTGGTGTGCGTCGTCCTGCGTGAACATGCGCACGCGTGTCAGCCCATGCAACACGCCAGATTTCTCGTGGCGATGCACGGTGCCCACTTCCGCGAGGCGCATCGGCAGGTCGCGGTAGCTGCGCAGATCGGTCTTGAATACGAGCATGCTGCCGGGACAGTTCATCGGCTTCACCGCAAATTCGCGCTCGTCGATCTGCGTGAAGTACATGTTCTCTTTGTAGTGGTCCCAGTGGCCCGACTTTTCCCACAGCACGCGGTCCAGGATTATCGGCGTGCGGATCTCGGAATAGCCCCGCCTGACGTGTTCGCCGCGCCAAAAGCTCATCAATTCGTTCAATACGATCATTCCGTTCGGATGGAAGAATGGAAATCCCGGGCCATACGGCTGGAAACTAAATAGATCGAGCTGACGCCCCAGCTTGCGGTGGTCGCGCTTCTCGGCTTCCGCGCGAAACGCGATGTACTCGTCCAGCTCCTTCTTGCTCGGGAACGCCGTGCCGTAAATGCGCGTCAACATCTGGCGCTTCTCGTCGCCGCGCCAATACGCACCCGCTACGCTCAACAGTTTGAACGCCTTGATGCGGCCCGTGGAGGGAAGATGCGGTCCGCGGCAAAGATCCGTGAACTCGCCATTTTGATAGTACGTGATTGGCGCGTCCACGGGCAGATCTTCGATCAGCTCGACCTTGTAGGTGTCGTTCAGCTCACGGAAGCGCTTGAGCGCGTCGTTACGCGAAACCTCAATGCGCTGGAAAGCCTGGTCTTCCTGCACGACTTTCGCCATTTCCGCTTCGATCGCCGCAAAGTCTTCTTCGGTGACCGGCGTGTCGGACTCCATGTCGTAGTAGAAGCCGTCTTCAATCGCAGGGCCGATGGCAAGCTTCGTGTTTGGACGCAGCCGCATGATCGCCGTCGCCATTACGTGTGCGCAGCTATGCCGGAACACGTCCTGCCCGGCGCGCGTGTCAAACGTGAGAATCTCCACGGTATCGCCATCGTTCAACGGCGTCGGCAGACTTTTTACTTCGCCGTTAATGCGCGCGCCGGTCGCAGCCTTGGCAAGCCGCTGGCCAATCGACGCGGCCAAATCCAGCGCCGTGCTGCCCGGCGCAACTTCGCGCGTCGAACCATCCGGCAATTTCACGGTAATCATGCTGTCTCTTATACACATCTCCGAGCCCACGAGACAGGCAGAA
>CALEZK010000567.1 GCA_937928585.1 uncultured bacterium
GTCGCATAGTGCGCCCACACAAAAAGCGGAAGGCGGAACCACGTAAGTCCCGGCGCGCGCATCTTGTGTACCGTCACGATAAAGTTAAGGCCCGTGAAGATAGACGAGAAACCCGCCATGAATGCGGCCAATATCGCAAGCGTCACGTTCGAAGTCGCGTACGTCGTGCTATACGGCGGATAGAAGGTCCAACCGGTCTCAAGACCACCATTAATCACAACGCCGAGCGCCATGACGCCGCCGACAACATAAAGCCACCAACTCAGCAGATTGATTCGAGGAAACGCCAAATCCTTGGCTCCAATCATGATTGGAAGCGCAAAGTTGCCCAACGTCGCAGGCACCGACGGAATGAGGAAAAAGAAAATCATGATCACGCCATGCAGCGTGAATACCTTGTTGTACGTATCGCCCGTCAGCAGATCGCCTTTCGGCGTCAGCAATTCGAGGCGAATCAACATCGCAAACAGACCGCCCATCGCGAAAAAGATCGAAATGGAAATCAGGTACAGAATCGCGATGCGCTTGTGGTCTGTTGTAAACAGCCACGAAGCAACAGTCGACTTGGCATTCAGATAATGCTTCGGCGCTGCCGGAATCGCGTTAGGACTCGCAGTTATGCTGCTCATGACTTGGCACCACTCTTTTCATCTTTCAGCGACTTGATGTAGTTCACAAGCGTCATCAAGTCCTGTTCCTTAATCTGGTTCTTAAACAAAGGCATCAAGGGCGGATATCCCGCAACCAGTTTCGCCTGCGAATTCAGAATCGATTCGCGGATGTACTCGTCGTCCGCAACAACCGTCGTACCGTCGTTCAATTTGACTTCCTTGCCATAAACGCCCGCAAGCGAGGGGCCCCGTGGGCTCGTGCCCGTGTGGCAGGTTACGCAACCCAGTTTCGTAAACAGTTTTTCGCCGGAGCTCGCCATCGCAACGCCGGTGTCCGCCCCCGATAGCCACGCCTGATACTTCTCTGGAGAAAGCGCGTAAACCGTGCCGATCATGCGGGAGTGGTCCGTTCCACAGTACTCTGTGCAGAAGAGGTGGTACTGACCTTCTTTCGTTGCATTGAACCAGAGATTCGAGAAGCGGTTCGGCAGCACGTCTTTCTTAACGCGAAACGCCGGGATAAAGAAACTATGAATCGTATCTTCCGAAGTCATCGTGAGCTTGATCGGCACACCGACCGGAATGTGAAGTTCGTTGATTTCCCGCTTTCCATTGGGATGCTGGACCTTCCACATCCACTGCTTGCCAGTTACAAGGATCTCCATCGAGCCTTTCGGCACTTTTACGATATCCATGTACATATATGCCGACCAGAAGAACACGAGAATCGCCATAATCAGCGGGAGGATCGTCCACGTAAGCTCGAGCGTCCGCGCGTCGTGGTTCAGTATCGTGCGATCTACATTTGTTCCCTTTCGGTACTTGATGCAGAAGTACACCAGCGTAAGCACCACGGCGAAGAAGAAGAACAACGACAATCCAAGCCAGCCGTAGAACAAAAAGTCCATCGGGCCCGCAATCGTGGATGCCTGTTCGGGTAATAGAGGTATAGTCGACATAATACCTTGCGCACTTTGCCTTTCGACGCGGTATCACCGCGTCCATCATCTATCTGCTAGCCCGTAATCAGCATGAAATCACGGGCCGTAAAACTAAACTAAGGTGCCGGAGCGGGACGAATAACCCCATCGCGGCGTTTCTTTCGCTGCTCCTGAATCAGCATCGAAATGATCAGCACTGCAAGAAAGCCAACGGTTATCACGCCTGCAATGCGAATCACGGACATGATTACAAAGCCATAGGCGCCGCTCGCGGGGTCGTAGCGGAAACACATCAACTGAATCTCGTCCGCCAGACTGCCAATTCGCTCTTCCGAAGCCTCAATCAAGCCGAACCGCACATCGCGTTCCGGATACTCAATTCCGTAAAAGTAACGGGAAACCTTGCCCTTGGGCGTCAACACCATAATCGCGCTTCCATGCGCATACTGGTCGACACTCGGGAGGTACAAATATTGAAAGCCAACGGATTCCGCCAATGCCCGAACGTTCTCTTCTTTGTCGGTGGTCAGGAAATGCCATCCCTTGCCCGCTTCGGGCGACTTATACGCCTCCATCGCGTGCTGCTTCTTCAACGTCGCCAGATCTGATTTCTCTCTCGGGTCGAAGCTCACCGTGATCACTTCATATTCTTTGCCAAGCGTAAAGTCGAGCTCGTTAAACACTTTCAACATGCCCTGCATGATTTCTCCGCAGAGCATGGGGCATTCGTAATAGACCAACGCCAGGACAACCGGCTTGTCTTTGATCAAGTCGCTGAGTACTACCGACTTTCCAGCTTCATCAACGAAAGTCAGATCCATCGGCACCTGACTTTCGAGTTTCTGAATGACCTCCACAGACGGCGGCTCCGGCGCGCCCATCACCTGAGCGAAAGCCGAAACACCATACAAGCACAACAC
>CALEZK010000568.1 GCA_937928585.1 uncultured bacterium
AGTCTTACACCGAGTGGGCATACACAGTCGGCAATAAGGCAATTCCCTATGGCAAGTTCCTCGGCGAAATCGTGAATTTCCTGATCGTGGCGCTGGCTCTCTGGATATTCACTGTAAAGTTCCTTGGATTCATCCTTCGGGCCAAGAAAGCGGAAGAGTCGGCCAATCCGCCTGCACCTACGAAGGATCAAGAGCTTTTGACGGAAATTCGCGACCTACTGAAAGCCCAGTCAGCTAATCAATAGCGGCCACTTGAACGGCATGTCTCGGCCACTTTGCAATTGGCGCCGATGTTTGTTAAGCTATGGCGTTTGTTCCAATTAGCACTTCGCGCTTGAAGTTCGCTTGAATGCGGCGCGAGGTAGTCCAGGGAGACGTTTCGTGAAAGATGGAATCCACCCGAATTACGTTGAGTCGAAGGTGACGTGCGCGTGCGGCAACACGTTTGTGACGCGCTCTGTAAAACCTGCAATCAACGTCGAAATCTGCTCGGCTTGCCACCCGTTCTTCACGGGGAAGCAAAAGTTCGTCGACAGCGAAGGACGCGTTGATCGCTTCAACCGGAAGTACGGGAAGAAAAACTAATCCTGCATGGAGCGGGTGATGTACGACAGGCTTCTCGCCATTTGCGGGGAGCATGAGCGCTTGACGCGTGATATGGCGTCGCAGGAAGTGGCGTCAGACCCAGAGCGCTACCGTACCCTCGCACGGCAGCACCGGTCTATTGACGAGACCGTTCAAGAGTTTCGACGCTATCAGCGCATCGACAAGCACTTGGCCGAGGCCGAGCAGATACTGCGCGAAGAAAACGATCCCGAGCTTCGCGAAATGGCCGAGGCTGACAAGTCTGAGTCAATCGCTCAGCTCGACGCGTTGGAGCGCCAACTTCGCATTCTGCTAATCCCCAAAGACCCGAATGATGAAAAGAACACCATTCTGGAAATACGGGCGGGGACTGGGGGAGACGAGGCAGGACTTTTTGTCGCCGACCTGTACCGGATGTATACCCGATACGCGGAGCGTAAGGGTTGGAGCGTGGAGTTGCTGAGTTCCCATTCAACGGGAATTGGCGGCTACAAGGAAATAAGCTTCAAAATCACCGGGGATAGCGTCTACAGCCAGCTCAAGTACGAAGGGGGAGTTCATCGCGTTCAGCGCGTTCCGGAGACGGAAGCGCAGGGTCGCGTGCATACTTCCGCAGTCACCGTTGCGGTACTGCCGGAAGCTGATGAAGTCGACGTTCACGTTGATCCGACTGACCTGCAAATCGACGTGTACCGTTCTTCCGGAGCTGGCGGTCAACACGTCAACACAACAGACTCCGCGGTTCGCATCACCCATATTCCGTCCGGAGTAGTCGTTGCTTGCCAGGACGAGCGTTCCCAGCACAAGAATCGCGCAAAAGCTATGTCCGTACTGCGCGCGAGGCTCCTTGCCCATGCGCAAGAGCAGGAAGCGGCCAAGCGCTCGGCAGAACGCAAAAACCAGGTTGGAAGCGGTGACCGCAGCGAGCGGATTCGAACGTACAACTTCCCTGACAATCGATGCAGTGACCATCGCATCAAACTTACACTTCACTCGCTTGATCGTATTATGGAAGGCGAGTTACAGCCGGTCATTGATGCGCTTATTGAAGCGGACCGCGTTGCGAGGATGGCCGAGTAATGTCGACGGTACGGGACCGCATAGAAGAAGCGGTCTCGTTGCTGGCAGACGTAAGCGATTCACCCCGCGCCGACGCGGAGTGGCTAATGGCACACTACCTCGGTATTTCCCGATCTCGTATCCCGACGCGTTTGGATGAACGGGTGGATGCGGCCGATTTCAGGCTGCTAATTGAGCGTCGATTGGCTTACGAACCGGTGCAGTACATTGTGGGCTCCTGGGAATTCTATTCCTTGCCCATGAAAGTGCGCGCTCCCGTGCTCGTACCGCGTCCAGAGACCGAGCACCTCGTCGAAATTGCGATTGCATTGGCTTCGCAATTGGGTCCGTCGCCGCGAATTCTGGACCTGTGCACGGGTTCAGGGTGTGTCGCAATCGCAATCGCCGCGAATATTCCAGGGGCGAGTATAGTCGCAACCGATATCGGCGACGACGCCATCCGGTTGTCCGAAGAAAACGCCCGAGAAAATGGTCTCCTCAATCGAATAACGCTACGCAAGGGAGACCTGTTCGCTGCGCTTCACGATGCAGACGCTCCGTTTCACGTCATTTGCTCGAACCCACCGTACGTGGAAGAAACTGAATACGGCCGGCTTTCTCCGAGCATTCGCTTGTACGAAGACCCGGCAGCGCTCCTGGCGGGATCGGATGGGCTTGATGTCATACGACGAATTGTTTCGGGCGCGCGAGAATATCTTGTTCCTGGCGGAGGACTGGCATTGGAAGTCGGAGAGGGGCAGGCACCTCTTGTTCAGGAAATGCTACGGGCGAGCGATTATCGGGATATAGGCTCACAGTTCGACTTGGCGGGAATAGAGCGGATAGTCCATGCCCGGAAATAGGTGGGCATGGCGATTCGATCCGGTCTCGACAAATGACTAGGATTCACCCTTGAATTCTTTCGCGAGGACGCCCGCAATGGATCAGCCACAGTTTTCGACTGCCGTGCGCGAATTGCCGCCCGAAGAACGCCCCCGAGAGCGGCTTCTACGACTTGGCCCCGAGGCGTTGAAAGATGCTGAACTTATTGCGGTGATTATTCGGTCAGGCACGCGCGATTGCGGCGCTGTCGCCCTCGCCGAGCGCGTTGTCCAGCGGTTTAAAGATTTGCGCGGCGTGTCACGCGCGTCTATAGAAGAATTGCGCCAGGTAAAGGGCCTTGGTGAAGTGAAGGCCGTAGAGATCAAGGCCGCACTGGAGTTGGGAAAGCGGCTTGCCAAACACATCGGCGAGATTCGCACCAAGATTAGCAGCGCCGAAGACGTCTCCAACTTGCTCATGACGATGTACAAAGACTGTGAGATTGAAATCTTCAAAGCGATACTCCTCAACCCGAAGAATGAAGTCCTGAATGTTGTCAACGTATCAAGCGGAAGTTTGGATGCCTCCGTTGCACTTCCCCGCGAAGTGTTTCGACAGGCGGTGCGCGAAGGCGCCGTTTCGACAATCGTTTGCCACAATCATCCAAGCGGTGATCCGGAACCCAGCCGCGCGGACATCGCATTGACCCGCAGGCTGGTGGAGTCAGGTGAGTTGATTGGAATCTCGCTGCTGGATCATATCGTGTTCGGCGATGGGCGGTACGTAAGTTTGAAAGAAAGGAACTTGATGTGAAGCAACCGTTCAATGCTTTCGCCGAAGCTCACCGGCACCATGCGGTAATTTTCGGAATTCTGCTCGGTTCAATTGTATTGGCGTATTGGGTCCATCCAGCCTTTCGCATAATAGCCGGGTTCGCTTTTCTGGCGGGCTTGTTTACATTTTATTTTTTTCGCGACCCACAAAGAAAGATTCCTGTGGATGCAGACGCCATCGTGTCGCCTGCGGATGGCACGATAGTCGCCATTGAAGACCTGTCGGATTCTCCGCATTACGATGGTCCGTGCAAGCGCATTTCGATTTTTCTGTCCGTCTTTAACGTCCATATCAATCGCGCGCCATTCGCGGGAATAGTGGAGTCAATTACGTATAAACCAGGCGCGTTCAAGAATGCCATGCGGGCGGATACGACTGATATAAACGAGGCGAATACCGTGCGTATGCAGACCGAAAAGGGGCCAGTTTCGGTTCGACAGATATCCGGGCTCATAGCCCGGCGAATCGTGTGTAGAGCGGAAGTAGGCGACACCCTTCAAAAGGGTGAAAGATTTGGCATGATCAAGTTTGGCTCGCGCACGGAACTCTATCTGCCGCCAAATGTCCAGATTTGTGCTAAAATGGACGACAAGGTCGCCGGCGGCGAAACTATCCTCGCAAGGTTCACTGAGTAAAGTACTAGAGTCTTCACGATGACTGAGAAGAAACAAAAAAAGCGTCCCAACATCGCCAGAGGATTGAAGCTGGCGAATGTTCGGCGCCGGCAGATCCTGAATCGCCGCCGGCCGATTAACGTGTTGGCGAGCGGCATAACCACGCTGAATCTGTACTGCGGTTTAGCCAGTGTTTTCGCAGCAATCGAGGGCAGCATTCTGCTGTCGGACCCTGCAGAGCAAGCGGCGCACTTTCAACGCGCTGCGTATTTCATTTTGGCGGCAATGGTCGTAGACACGCTGGACGGCGCTGTGGCCCGAATGACTAAGAGCGTTTCTGAGTTCGGGAAGCAGTTGGATAGCCTGTGTGACGTGGTATCGTTCGGCGTAGCACCCGCAGTGCTCGTGTACACAATGTTTCTTCCCGGCGAGAAGGATTTTGTGGTGCGCGCAGGAGCGTTTATAGCAATTATTTACGCAATTTGCGCTGCACTGCGGCTGGCGCGGTTCAACGATTTTCAGGCTGAAATGCGGGAGTACTTCATCGGGCTGCCAAGCCCGGCCGCTGCGGCGACGGTTGCGTCCTTCGCGCTGTTTTCAATTACGACGGGCTTTTCACCAAGTTTCTGGGTCTTCGGTCCGCCGACGCTTGCGCTCGCAGTCCTCATGGTAAGCACCGTGCTCTATCCGAAGAACAAGATGAAAAGCCTGTTGTTGTCTCCGCGCCTGGGCTTTCGCTTTCTCGTGTTGTGCGCGGTGGCTATTGCGGTATTCGACCTTGCGCAACGACGCGACCCCGCGCTCGTCCTGTTCCCCTTGGCGGCGTCTTACGCATTGTTCGGCGTTGGCGACACAATTTACCGGCGCTTCTTGCGACGGGAGGTTTCTTCGCCTGGTGGCGGTGATTCTACCGTAGCATCGACCCCCTCGAAGAGCGGCGACGCCTTATAGTAGGCGACGCCTTCGACGACGAGTACTTTGAGCGCTGCGGCAATCGGCACTGCCAGCAGCAGGCCCAGGAAGCCCAGGAAGTTGCCGAAAACCATGATGGCAAGGATTACCC
>CALEZK010000569.1 GCA_937928585.1 uncultured bacterium
GTACGAGCAGGCTCGTGCAAAGAAATACGGCCAGCGCAAACGCGCCAGGCCTTGGCAGGCCCGGGAAGATATCCATGAACATATCCTCGGCGCGCGTTCCAAAGGAGACGCCGATGAGGATATTCACCACGAGGTTACTGATGAGAATGGTGGTAAGTAATCTGCCGGGATGTTCCATCATCTGGGCGATGAGCGCGCCAGTCGCGGTGCCGTCGTCTTTCATGCTGCGGAGACGCAGCCGGTTGATGGAGAAGAACGCCGTTTCCGCCGCGGAGTAGAACGCGCAGACAAGAATCAAGACAGCAACACTGGAAATCACCGCGAGAGGCAAATGGCGCGAAACCTGGGGATGAGTCGGTGGAATGAATGTGATCAGACCGCCGGCATCTTCCGACTTTTCATAGAATGCCTGCTCCTGATCGGGGGTAACGAGAGACTGTTCCGGAATAGGCTGCTCGCTGCCAGTCGCGTAGATCGCGCACCCGAGCGCCAGTAACACGACAAGGAAGCGCGTCACATGAAGAATCTTACCGCCATAGGCGCGGCCATTCCCGGGATTGGTGCTAGTGTCCACGGAACCACGCAGCTTTCGGTTCGCACTCAAGGTAAAGCGCCTGTTTCTCCACCATTAACTTTTTGCTCTGCATGGTTTGGTGATCGAATCCCAGCAGATGCAACAGGCCGTGGCAAAACAACAGACGGGTCTCCTCGAACATGTCCTCTCTAACTCCATCGCAGCGTGCCGCGACCGTGTCGAGTGAGATAACGATATCTCCAAGTGCTCTTGGGCCACTTGCAAGATGCACACCTTCCTGAGGAAAGGACAGAACGTCGGTCGTTTTGTTTTTACCCGCGTACTGTCTATTCAGCTCGCGCATGGCGCCATCGCCACAGAGCAGCAGGCTAATCTCCACGTCGCCGGGGACACCCTCCCCCATGCAGATTTTTTTGGCGAGGCTGCGGAGATTTGGGAGACGAAAGCAGCCCGCGTACGCCGTGTCGTTCCTCACGGCAAGGGTCACGCGCACTACTCCTGGCCTCCTGATAACGGAATGACGTTCGCAGCTTTTACTTCGGGCTTTTGATCTGGATAGGCGATGCGGCGATGTTGGGTCGAAGTAACGCGCCGCGTGACAACCTCGGCAATCGTATCCAGATCCTTCAAGGTCAAATCACATTCATCGAACTGTCTATCGCTTGCGCGGCTGGCGATAATGCGGTCCACCATTTCGCGCACGCGTTCTTCGTTCGGATTCTTCAGCGTTCGCACGGCAGACTCTACGGCGTCACAGATCATTAATATTGCCGTTTCCCGGTGCCTTGGTCTCGGTCCTGGGTAGCGGAAGTCGGCCTCACTGACGCCACCGTGCTTGGCCTGCGCCACGGCGTCTTTATAGAAGAAGCTGATGAGGCATGTTCCATGGTGTTCGAGAATGCCATCGATTATCGGTTTTGGCAGATGCAGTTCGCGCGCCATCTCCGCGCCTTCCGACACATGCGATGCAATTGCCCGGGCGCTTAAGCGAGGCGAAAGCTCGTCGTGGATATTGGTGCCAGTCTGGTTTTCAACGAAGTACTCAGGCCGTTTCATTTTGCCAATATCGTGGTAATAGGCGCAGACGCGGGCCATGAGTCCGTTCGCGCCAATGGCATCGGCGGCAGCCTCGGCCAGTTGCCCGATCATCAGACTGTGGGCGTAGGTTGCGGGCACTTCCATTGCGAGACGGCTTAACACGGGATTGTTCAGGTCCGAGTACTCGAGAAGCTGAATATCGGTCGTGATGCCGAACATACGTTCCAATGTGGGAAGGACGGCGGGAACAAGACCCAGGCAGAATACGCCGTTCGCGCCGATCATCATCAGCGAATACAGGGTTGTATTGGACAGTAGGGAATCCTGGGTGAGCGCAAGGGCCAGCACGATCAGCACGCCAACCAGAGTTGCCTTAACCGACGCGTTGCCCATATCGCTGCGCTTGCGCACTTTGTAGATGCTCATGACACCGGTAAACGACATGGCGCTTGCGACGACAAGCAACTGCCAGTTGTAGTCGAACTCGATGGAGAGCATCAGCGCCGCGATGACAGAGGCGAACCCGGCAACGCGCGCATTTGAAAGAATTGCGAGCAGAATGCCGCCTGCCGCGGCGGGAACCACCAGACCCTTGTCTGTAAAGTAGGTTACGATTCTTCCGACAAACGCCGTGCCGCAAATGACAAGCAAGGTCACGCAGAGAATCTGAAAACGATTCTCAGGATTTCGATAGAGCCATGGCAACGCGCGAACCAAAGCCACTAAGGCCAGTCCAACGATGATCATGTGCGCCGCGATAGCACCGGTGAGTGTGGCAGTTTGTTGATCATAGCGGGACTTCACTTCCAGGTAGGTCTTCGCGTCCATGCGCGATTGAGAGGTCCACTGCTGACCTTTTTGCACGAAGGTTTGCTGCGGATAAATCTCCTTCATGACAGGGGCGACGGCCAGGCGAGCAGCGTTGCGCGCAACGTTTGTTGCGTCCTGATCGAAATCCATAGTGTCAGCCGCGGCGAGTCTTGCGATATCGTACGCTGCGTCCTGAAGCCGAATACGATCGGTGGTGTCGTCTATTTCCGTAATTTCTTTGGCCGCATTCGCAATACTGGCGCGCAACTCCTGTTGGGCAGAGTCCGCATCAAGCAAATCGCCGAATGAGAGCTCTTCTTCAGTGTATTGACCAGGAGCGGGCCTTTCGCGCGTGACGCGAACGATTCGCTCCGGGTCTTTTGAGTAGAGCTCGCCACCGCGCGTGGTCTCCGCCAACACACCTCGCGCCAAAACCTGCTCCAATCCCGTGCGGCCCAGCCGGATCAATTCTCCGCGGTGGGCAAAAGAAATACCGGAGGCGGCGTCCAGCATTCCTTCGAGATCGATGCCCGTTTCGTCCACGAGATCCATGGGCGGCGGGAGGGTTCGCGGCGTAATCCAGGTTACGAGTGTGTCGGGGCGTATAGACTGCAATACCGTGTCTTGGGCGATGGCGTTTTCGGCGACAGTGCGAAGCGCCCGGTTCACTGCAGCTGGCGCGGGTTCGCCGGAAGTCTGCGCGCGTAATTCGGCCAATGCCACTTCGACGGCAGGCTTAAGTGCGTCGAGATGCGCGACGAGTTCATCGAAGGCTGCGAGCTGCTGATCTATTTTTGCTTCTTCGACGCGAAATTGATCCGGCACGCGCGCAGCGGCAGCTTCGCGCGCTTCGCGGGTCTTGTCGATATCTTCGCTGGTGAATCCGATCTCGGCGACGATGGTCTCCTGGGCGACACGACCTTCGGTATTGATGGTTTGGGTTTGCGTGCCGAGGTTCAGGCGCTTTGTCACTACGATTACCAGAAAGGTGAATGCGAGAAGCAGGACGATTCGCTGCCAGCGCCGTTGCTTGGCTTCGTCGTCTTCCTGATGCTGACCACGGTAGATCCCCGGGCTCAGTTGTTGACGTTTTCTGAATCGCGTCAACATGGCTTAGGAGTCCTTCGCCTTTTCGGCGGCGTTCTCAGCGTTTTCGTAGGCTTCGATGATATTTTGGACGAGGGGATGCCGCACGACGTCACTGCGGTGCAGGTGCACGGTGGCAATGCCTTCTGTTTTGCGAAGGATTCTTTCTGCTTCGATGAGCCCGGAGCGGGAGCCTTTCGGCAAGTCGATTTGCGTTACATCGCCGGTTATGACCGCGCGGGAGCCTTCGCCCAAGCGCGTGAGAAACATCTTCATCTGTTCGGATGTCGTATTTTGGGCTTCGTCGAGAATTGCGAATGCGTGATCGAGGGTGCGTCCGCGCATGAAGGCGAGCGGAGCAACTTCAATGACTTCTCGCTCGATCATGCGACGCGCGCGATCGACATCCACCATTGCGTATAGCGCATCGAACAATGGCCGAAGGTAAGGATTGACTTTTTGCTGCATGTCGCCGGGAAGAAAGCCGAGGTTTTCCCCCGCTTCTACCGCAGGACGGGTAAGAATGAGCCGGTTCACTTCCTTGTTTAGGAGGGCAGAA
>CALEZK010000570.1 GCA_937928585.1 uncultured bacterium
CACAAAATACTCCGCCGCGTGTTACGACACGGAGCGCATCCCCGAATACATCGAGCGCGCGATACGCGCCGCGATTTCCGGCATCCCCGGCCCCGCGTTCCTTGAACTGCCGATGGATGTGCTCATGAACGAAGCGAATCTCGAGCGCGCGACGTTCCCGCCTATTTCCACAACGCCGCCACTCGTCGGCCCGCAGGGCGCGGAGGTGGTCAAAGCGCTCAGCATTCTCGCGGAGGCCAAGCGTCCTATGCTGATGGCGGGCACCAGCGTGAAGTGGTCCAACGCGCAGCCCCAGCTCAATGCGTTCCTTGCGAAAACGAATCTGCCCGCCTACGCAAACGGCATGGGCCGCGGCACGGTCCCGCGCGATTCGAAGCATCTTTTCAACCGCACGCGCCGCGAAGCGTTGGAAGCGGCGGATGTTGTCGTCCTCGCGGGAACGATTCTCGATTTTCGCATGGCCTTTGGCCAGAACATTCCAGAGAGCGCGAAGATTATTCAGCTCGATATGGACAATATGTTGATTAGCCACAACCGCGCGTCTCACGCGGCGCTCGTGGGCAATCTCGCCGTATCGTTCGACGCGCTCATGCATGAGATGGACGCGCAGAAGATCGCGCTCGATTTTTCCGCATACAGCGCCGAACTCCGCGCGAAGGAAGATGCGTACAAGGCAAAAGAGCAGGCCAAACAGGCAAGCGACGCAGTGCCCATCGAAGCAGACCGCCTCTGCCGCGAAATCGCAAACTACGTTGAACAGTTCGACGATATGATCGTCATCGGCGACGGCGGCGACATCGTCGCGTCCGCCGCGAAGGTCGTTCCGATTCCCAAGAATGGCTTCTGGATGGATCCAGGCCCGCTCGGCACGCTCGGCGTCGGCATGCCCTTCGCCATCGCCGCGCAGATCGCGCACCCCAACAAGAAAGTGCTGATCATCTACGGCGACGGCTCGTTCGGTCTCAACGGCTTCGAATACGACACCGCCGTCCGCTTCAACCTTCCCATCGTCGGCATCGTCGGCAACGACGCCGCCTGGGGCCAGATGATGCGCCCGCAAATCGCCATCTACCAGCGTCCCGTTGCCACCCTGCTGAACTACACACGCTACGACAAAATCGTCGAAGCCATGGGCGGCCACGGCGAATACGTCGAGCAACCCAACGACATCCGACCCGCCTTGGAACGCGCCTTCGCCTCGGGCAAACCCGCCTGCATCAACGTAAAACTCCACCAAGACCAAAGCTACCGCGGGGGCGGGTATGTCTAAAAGAGCGCGAAACGCATACATTTAGTAGTCTTTCTGGAACCGCTCCAAAAAAGAGAAGCTTTACAAATAACCTTGCGAATTATTCACGGCGTGGATGATTCGCAAGGTTCCGAGGCGTCACTACGGTTGCCGAAGTATGTTTGTTGTCCGAAGAGATAGCCGCTATTCGGCGTATTCAATGCCACCCAAAACGCTTCCCGTCCGACGATATACAATCCTTGCATGGTAAACCTCGCCACCTACGCCTTCATCAGCGGATTGGTCTTCTTCATCGGTCTCGCCCTCGCAGCTTTGGTTGTCGCCCTATGGCAAAAAACGGAAAAGAAAATACTGCGATCCATTCTGACGATGTGCGGCATCATCGCAGTATTGCTCGTGGGATTATCTGCGACTCCGATCCCCTACGTGCTTACCGTGGTATGGACCGTCGCGTTTAGCTTCGCTTGGATCATGACTGCTCGGCACTACGCGCGCGCGCATTGGTTCAACCGTGCATTTTACGCGCTAACACTTGCACTCGCCGGATGGGAAACTCGTTTTCATCTTCCCGTCTCGATTCCGACCAATGGCTATGACACGCTCTGTGTTGTCGGCGATTCACTCAGCATGGGCGCCGAGCCGCCACATAAAAACTGGCCGGATATTCTCGGTGATAAACTTGGCATGACAACCCGAACTTTTTCGTTCGGCGGCGCGCGCACAGACACCGCCCTGCCAAACGCGAAACGCATCGATAAGGACGATTGCCTCGTGATTCTCGAAATCGGAGGAAACGATCTGCTCTACGGAACAGAAGGATTTGAGGCAAACCTCGACGCGCTACTCGCCACCGTGTGCAACGGGAAACGCAGTGTCGTGATGCTCGAATTACCGCTCCCGCCCACGTTCAACAACTTCGGAATCGCACAACGCCGCCTCGCCCGCAAACATGGCGTCACCCTCATCCCCAAACGCTACCTTGCGCACGTACTCACCACCCACGGCGCAACAGATGATGGTCTGCATCTGTCAAATGAAGGCCATACACTTCTTGCAGACACCTTGCGTTCGCAGTTCAGCCAGCCGAAAAAATAATGTCAACCACTTGAATTGAAACAACTTCAACCAGGAAATGCTGCCTACCAAATAGCGCTACGTGCTATTTATCGACAAGAGAATTTGACCTGCCAGCCTGCAAAGGTCTATACCGTCGCCTCGGCATTGCCCTATGAAGAATACTATCGCCTACATTTTCGGTCCGGAGCTCTACTGGCTCGCGATTTACATTGCCATGCGCGCACTTGCGTTGGGCAACGTCCCGCCGACGGAAGCCGGCAGCTAGGCTTTGGAAAAGTGGTGGTTTCTACTCCCCTTCGTTGCGCTGCCGCTGACCTTTGCGTTTCTGGCCGTCCCCTCGCTCAATCGCTGGGTGACGCTTCTGCGAATCAATATTGCCGGATTCGTCGGATTGTGTTTTGCCGCTTACGTCATTACCGAGAAGATCGACTATCAGGACACGCGCAACTCCGGCGTGCCCATGGGGCTCTTCATGAGCGTGATCTTCGGCATGTTTGTGCAGGCGGTGGCGAGTGTCGTTTCAATTCCGATTCTGCTCTGGCTAAACCGAAAAAGAAAGCAGGCCCATGCAATCCCTCCTCCCCTGGTTTAAGGCCAACCCAATGATCATCGGAGTATTGATCGTATTGGTCTTCTTTGTACTGCTCATGCTCTTCATCGGCACGTTAATGCGCCGCGCGGAACTCTCGCTTCGCCCGCTCGCGTTCTTCGCGATCTTCATGGGAATCGTCGCAGGTCCACAGGCGGTCTATCATCTCAGCAACGCCCTATCCGCGGTGTCCGCTCCGAGCACTTCCGCGCCTTCCACAACGTCCACTCCATCGACATCAACTTTGCCAATCGACGAATCCGTCTTCGCCATTGCCGACGGGCGATTCGCGAATCCCCAAGCCGTGTTCGGCGCGAACGTGGACACCACGCTCATTGTTCCCGTGAAGGAGTCATTGAATATGATCTTCGCGCGCGCGGAAGTGGCGGAGATGGCGGCTTCCGTCGATGGCACGGTCTTCGCCGCGCGTTTCCCCGATGACGACGCTGCGCTGGACGCCCAGGAACGCTTCGCGCAAACAATGGCCGTCGCGAACGCGATAGGCGACGACGCGCAAGGATACATAGGCGATAAACTGTCCAGCGGGGAGCGCGTGCAGTTCATCGCCGCAGGTCCCATTTTCATGGCATGGACAGCACAGAACGACGAGGCCCTCGCAGCGCGGCGCGAGATGCTTGCGACCGCGCTCCAGGTATTGCCGGTAACGCCCATTGCGAGCGCCAAGACTGCCGTGGTCACAAGCGAGAATCTCGCGGTCGACGACAGAGTTCCCTTCGGTAGTTTGCCACTCGCGCTCACATTTCTCGCGATCAATGTGCTTGCAGCGGTGCTGTGGTTTTTCAAAGGCACAGCCTGGGCCACGAAAGTATCGCCGAAGCCCGGCGTACATCCCATTCGCCTAAACGAACTCCGCGAACGCCTGCTCGCGGTGAACCAGACCGATACGCCCGTCCAGGTCGAACTCTCTGACGACAGTAACACGATCTACATCACCTGGCGTTACGCCGACGCGCGCTGGATCGATCACGCGAGCGCCCATGGCATGCGCCGCATCCATCGCCTCGCATTGACGTTGACTGAATCGGACCACACCGTGCGCGCCCGCGAATACATCGCCGCGGTCGATTGGTCCGCGGGGTTCAACGCAGCTTCAATCAACTGGCGCGCCGCCACCGGCATCGTGTTTTTCCAATACGATCACGCCCGCGTCTTCGGACTTCAACTTGCGCCAAATGGATCGCTCACGCCAAACCTCTCTTACAGCTACACCTTCAACCTGCAGGAACTAAAAGGACCGTTCATCCAGGCCGTCACCCACGCAGGCTGGACGTGGCGCCCTGTGTTTTTCAATGCACCAAAACCGTTAAAATGGCTGACAGAATAGAAAGCGCAAAACGCTCTAGTGAATTATCCAATCACACGACACTTCATCATCATCGCAACTTTAACCTGCGTGGCATTCGGCGATCCGCTTCCGAAGGATACCGGCTACCGCGGCATTTGGTATATGAACCAGCCGACGGAAGACGCCTACGCGTACAAATACAGCGGCGGACTCGCCACCTACCCGGCCAACCATGTTCCGTACGCGATTTATGCGCCAGAAGTGAAGAAAACGTTCTTCGTCTTCGGCGGCGCAAAACCGGACGATGACCAAGCGCTGGTCGAAATGGTCTCGTACTTCGATCATGTGACCGGCGAAGTGCCGCGCCCTACGATTCTGCTCGACAAGAAAACGGGAGACGCACACGACAATCCTGTCATTTCTATGGATGGCGCAGGTCACATCTGGGTGTTCGCGTCCGCGCATGGCACGTCGCGTCCCGCGTATCTGTTCAAGAGTGATGCGCCGTATTCCGTCGATGGCTTTACGCAGGTATTGGAGACAAACTTTTCGTATCCGCAACCGTGGCACATCGCCGGAAAGGGATTCCTCTTTCTGCACACGCGCTACAAACAGGGCCGGGGACTCTGCTGGCAAACCAGCCCAGACGGCATCGCGTGGAGCGAACCCAAACAACTCGCGCACATCCAGGAAGGCCACTATCAGTCAAGCTGGCCGCACAAAGACAAAGTCGGCACCGCGTTCAACTATCATCCCACCGCCTTTCAAGGCGATACGAAACGAAAAGGCCTCAACTGGCGCACGAACCTGTATTACATCGAAACTTCCGACATGGGCGAGTCATGGCGCACCGTTTCCGGCGAGCAAATCGCCACGCCGATCACCGACGTTAAGAACCTAGCGCTCGTGCACGATTTCGAGTCCGAGGGTTGGCTGGTGTACATCTGCGACGTGAACTACGACGCTAGCGGGCATCCCGCGATTCTGTTTGTAGTCTCCCGCGCTTGGAACCCCGGTCCGGGCGAGCGCGAATGGCGATTGGCCCGGTGGACCGGCTCCGAGTGGCGCATGAACAGCGTTTGCGCCGCCGATCACAACTACGACATGGCCAGCCTATATATCGAACCGAAAGTTTGGCGCATACTCGCGACGTCGGAGCCGGGCCCGCAGGCCTATTGCACAGGCGGCGAGATTGCGCTCTGGGAATCGAATGATGCCGGGGCGACGTGGATAAAGTCGCACGACCTTACGAGCGGTTCAACGAACAACCATACGTATGTGCGGCGCACGCTTAACGCGCATGACGAGTTCTATGCGTTCTGGGCGGACGGCAACGCGCTCGCGCCTTCACCGTCGCGACTCTACTTCACCACGCGTGACGCAAAGAAAGCGTATGAACTCCCCGCATCGATCGCGGGCGAACGCGTGAAACTGTTTCCGTAGCGCTACGACGTTTTCACCGCCAACGCCTGCAACAGCGATTTCGCCGCGTCCAGCGCAGGTTGCTTTCCTTTAACACCCGTCACGCCGGCAACGAGGTTCCCTGTACTGAACACGACGTCAAAGAAACCGCCCCCTGCGTCCGCGGACGTAAGCGTAGTGCCCCCAGCGTCCACCGATTCAATGTTCTCCGCATACTTCTTCAGGTATTCGATATAACTTGCGTTCACCGACTTGGCTTTCTCGGCGTCTTTCTGTCTCGACACGAAAACCTTGTACGGATCCGCGCCTGGCTTATAGTCGGCCGTAAACGTATCGCGGAGAAAATCGAGGCTCAGTGCATCGACTAAAAAATACTGTAGTGAACTCTCCACGCGATTCTCGGCGGGCAATGTGGTGGGACCCCAGAGTTTCTCCGGTGAATCTTCGAGCCTCGCGGCAAGAGCCTCGCCCACCTTCACGGTGAGCGCGTGCGCCTCTTCGGTATCTCCCGCGCCGAGTATCGATGCGTAATAGCGACCCTTCCAAAACAGAAGATCCGCGCCGCTGCGATATCCTGCGCGTCCGAGATCAACGGGCGTCTCGTCGCCCCCACGCTCCACGGAGTACACGCCAAACGCGCTGTGCACGCTTCCCATGTCGTAGAGGTAAATGTCGATCACTTTCGAAGGATCGGCTTCGTTTGCGAAGGAAACGAACGTGAGCCCAATCACGTCGTAGGCCATGTAGAGTTCCGAGCGGCCATTTATTTTGTCATACATATTCTCCGGCACATACCGCTCAATTTCGCCGTTTCGCTTCCATCCCGTGGGCGGATCAAGTTCGAGCGCGGTGGCAATGGTGTCCGTCGCCTTGAGCATTTCCGGCGTAAGCGACGCTGCCTGTGCCGGGGCACCCTCCTCGGAATAATCGTCCTCGGCGAACACAGGGGTGCCGAGAATGCAGGCAATCAGCAAGGGTATTAGGAACTTTGGTCGCATGGTGGCGCTACTCCGTGGGCTGCTTCGTGGATCAACACCATAACAAATACGAGCTTCGGATGGCACTTCTCCCCTTGACGAAGCGGAAGGTTTACACTAGGGTAAAGGGCAACAGGCTGTACCCAAACCGAATTTGGAAGGGGCGTTCCATGACAAGCAAGAAATCGGCCGGCAAATTAAATCGACGCACGTTTATGCAGGTCACCGCAGCCGGCATGGGCACGGCAGGCCTCGTCGCCGCGCCAGCAGCGCGCGCTGAATCGGCATTGGTGAAGAAAGTGCCGGGTGATGATGGATTGATACACCGCAACGAACGTCCCGGGATGCAATATCGGAAACTTGGCCGGACCAATTTTATGTCGAGCCGCCTGGTCTTCGGTTGCGGAGCGGCATTGTCCGGTGGCAAGGCGGTGCGTCTCCTCGATCAGGCTTTCGAAGCGGGCATTAACTTCTACGATATCGGGTCGAACGCCTACTATCGCGGCAGCGAGCGCAGCCTCGCGCCGTTTCTGAAGGCCCATCGCGACCAGGTTTGGGTGGCCTCCAAGG
>CALEZK010000571.1 GCA_937928585.1 uncultured bacterium
CTCCCGTTCGCGCCGGAAACACGCGGCAAGCCCTTGCCGGAGTAGCAACTTTGGGATAGTACGGTCAGGGTAGCCGACATTATGAAGCAGCACGTACGAGAAGTTGTGATTCAGGGCATCGTCCTGATTGTGCTCTTGGCCGCTGCGTTTCCGGGCTTCTTCCTTCGTGGCGAAGTGCTCTCGCCCGCAGACATTCTATTTCAGTCGAAACCTTGGTCGAACTATGCGCCGAGTGATTGGGACGGTCCGAGCAATCGGCTGATGCCTGACATCGTCGCCGCGTTCTACCCCTATTACTCCTTAACCAAGATGGAACTCGCCGAAGGTAACTGGCCCCTCTGGAATCGCTACGAACTCGCCGGCATGCCCCTCATCGCGAACGCGCAGACTGCCGTCTTTTATCCGCCGCGTCTGTTGCACGAAATCTTCGATGTACCTTTCGCGACGTCGCTTTATATCCTGTTGAAACTCTGGCTTTGCGGCATCACCGCGTACTTGTGCGCGCGGGGATTGCGAATGGGCGTGCACGCCTCCCGGTTCGCTTCCGTCGCGTGGATGCTCTGCAGCTATAACGTAATCTGGGCATACTGGTCTCTTCCTGATGAATCGGCCTGGTTGCCCTTGGTATTTCTCGGTGCCGTCCGGGTCCTCGAAGGCAAGACCAGACAGGGCGGGATATTAGTCGCGCTTTCCGGCACCCTCTTGCTGTTTGCAGGTCATCCGGAAACAGCGTTCACCATGGCATTCGGCGTCGGGGTCTATTTCTTTTTGCGTCTTGCGTCTTACGCTTCCAATCGCAAACGCGTCGCCCAAGCGATAGGCGCCATGGTCATTGCCTGGGGCGCGGCAATCCTCGTGACTTCGCTGCAAGTCGTCCCGCTTGTCGAATATATTCGCCACAGCCTCACCTATACCGTGCGTGACGGCGGAATCGCCGAACCGACGATCCTTGCGAGCACGTTGTCCGCGATCTGGGTGCCACGACTCTACGGTACGTTTCCAGAGTTCACCTACTGGGGTGCAGGTCTCCTCAATTCAAACATCATCATCATGTTTTACACCGGACTCCTCGTATGGATATTCGCGTGGTTCGGCGGTGTGCCGATTCGCGAATCCAAAGGCAGGGCGCACTTCTGGGCGCTAATGGGGTCGTCGGTTTTCTGTCTGCTTATCGCGTTTGACCTGAATGAGCTTCACGTGCTCAATTCGATACCGCCCTTTAACTCCACGCTGAAAGTATATTTCGTATCGTTTCCAGTTTTTGCAATGACCCTGCTCGGCGCGCGTGGGCTCGATGCTTGGCTGGCTTCATCCCGCGCAGCGCGCGGGTTGTATCCACTCATCCCCGCGATTGGCATTCCCGTCGTCTTTCTCTATTTCCTGATGGGGTTCGAAGGGCCTGTTCTCGCCATGAGCGGGTTTCAGGAATATGTAAACCGTCAACTTATGCTGGCGCTATTATTGGGTATAGCCTCAATAGCCGTCGTCCTGCTAGGTTGCGCGGTCAAGAAGACTTCCGTCGTTGCCGCCACCGCAATTATCATCCTCGCTGTTGACCTCCTGATCGCAACGCGCGGGATGAATCCCACCATGCGAAAGGCGGACGTATTTCCCGAGACGGAGTTGACCAAGTATCTTGCGGCGTTTCCCGCGCCCACCCGATTTGGCGTCGGCGAAGGTGGCGTCGTTTCAGGCACTTTTGCCCCCTATGGTATCGAGGAATGGCTTGGCTACGATGGCCTATATCCAGCGCGTATCAAACAGTTCCAACAGAAACTCGCTGACGATGTCTGGCGAAAGGCGGAGCCGCTGTATTCCGTGCAGTACTATCTGCATGATGCGACCTACCCGCCATTATTCCCGCTAGAAGACAACCCGGAGTGGTTTGAGCATACAACCGAGCATGACGGGCTCCAAGTCTATCGAAACCTGCGAGCACTTCCGCGCGCTCGGCTTGTGGGCTCGATAAAGACTTTCGAAAATGAAGACGAATTGATTGCCGGCATGGCCAAGGATGAGTTTGATCCGGCGACTGAAGCATATGTACTGCGAGACGACTTGCCGGCGCAGTATACCGTTGCGGCCGTCGCGGACAATCAGGGCAGTGCGGAGTTCACCACGTACTCCAGTGTGCGTGCCGGCATTAAAGTAACCGCGAACGAAGACTCGCTGCTCGTGTTGTCCGACGCATACTATCCAGGGTGGACCGCCACCTTGAATGGTGCGTCGACTCCAATTTATCCGGTTTACCACGCGTTTCGCGGCGTCTTCGTGCCAAAGGGCGAGCACGTCGTCGAGTTCACATACTTTCCCGCATCGTTTCGGATTGGGCTTGCAGCATCAAGCGTGACGCTCGTTGCGCTCTTGGTCTGGGCTTTAGTTTCTTTGCGGCGCCGTGCGGAAGTAAAGAATTAGTTCGCGAGGGCCTGCGCGGCAAAGAGCACCGCAAACAGCGCGATAAAGAAGAACACGTGCTTGATGCTGAATCCGTCCATTTCCCCGCTCCTTCCGGCCCACTAGTACCGGGCTTGCTACTTGCCCCACCAGTAATGCACCGCGAACAAACTCGCAAATAATACAAAGTAAAACAGAATCTGTTTCATCGTGATGCCACGCACCGTATACACCTTTCCAGTAAGGCCTTGGCTGTACACGCTATGCAGGTCTTGACGCAGCAACCGTCGAGTTATTCAGCGGAAACCAAATACGAAGTCAGCGCCAAGCGACTACATACACAATAGATACATGTGCGGCGATGAAAGTTTCCGCGCTAAGGAATTTGAAGTATCAGACGTGAACGGAACGAATCGCACCTGGAACGACGGATTCGCCGGTATCCGCCGACGCGATCGCCGCAAAGCATAGGGCCAGCGAGCGAAGATTGTGCCGGGCATCATGGTAAGGTCTGCGTCCCTCCTCGATCGCACAAAGCAACTCCGCCATTGCCCCGTGAAAACCATTGGTAAACCAGTCTCCCGAGAGCACCGGCGTCGCACGTCCGGCAGAGGTGGTGATTGTGACGGACTGACTGTTCAAATCAGGACCGATGCTACGCGCCGTTCCAAGGTTTCCGGCCACGAAGGTTTGGTCCTGCGCGCCAAATCTCGTGTCCGCATGAAAGGAAAGCGAAGCCAAGGCATCCGGGTACGCGACCGAGATTTCGGCAAGTAGGGGGGGATTCGCGCGTTGATGTGCACTTCGAGATACCCGAGCAAATACGGACAAGGCCTCGGCATCGCCCATGAAGCACGTAAGTATGTCGAACCAATGCACGGCGAAATCGTAGAGGATTAAATGCCGCAGCGCGTTAAATGGCGTGTCCGCCGTCCAATTATGGTCCCATTGTACTGCCAGTTGTGCGCCAGAAATGCTACCCAGCAGTCCAGCGTCGATTGCGGCGCGAATATACGCGAAGTGCGGTGCCCAACGGCCATTCTGGTTGACGGCCAGGCGGACTCCGTTCGATTCCGCAATCTCCGCGAGTCGTAAACCAGTATCTAGGTCCATCACGAAAGGTTTTTGGCTCAGTATGTGTTTGCCCGCGCGCAAACCCGCCGCAATAATGTCCACACGCTGCCCAGGGTGGGTGGCAACATCCAAGACCTCGATTTCCGTTGTTCCAATCGCCTCCCTGAAGTCCGAAAGTATCGACGCCCCGGGAAAGAACTCGTTCTTAAGAGACTCGGCCTTCGCACGCGTGTGATCGCAGAGCGCAACTACATTGTAGCCAGTGTGCTTATATGCCCGCAGGTGGTAGGGTGCAATGCCGCCGCAACCGATTAACGCGATGGGTGGATTGTACCGCGCTGGGTTACGGGGCAAATAAGGCAAATCCGGAGCAGGTACTTCATCCGCCAAATCGGCCCTGCACTCGCGATTATCAGACAATGGTTTCCGCTCCCTGATGGTTCCGCAAAGACCGGGCCGGGCTGTGTGCGTTATGCGAACCTCCAGCATTGCAAGCGACATCAAACCCTTGATTTACGCCCGATTCTGCGGTAATGTAAAGAATTATTCGCGCCAATGTCTACTGGTGGCGGGGCCAGGAGACCTATTTTACGCGCGATGGGCTGTTTCAGGAGTTGGGTGAGGCGTCATGAGAGCAGCATTAAAAGTCGATTCCCTCGCGTTGTCCGTTGTTATTCCGGCCTTGAACGAAGGTCCAAATCTCTACCGAATCCTACCCTTGCTAAGAGAATCTCTCGCATCAATTAGCGATTCGTGGGAAGTATTGGTAATCGATGGTGAATCGCAGGACGGCACACCGGCAATCGTTGCGCAGATGGGGGAGCCATTCCGATACGTCAAAGAAGATAAACCCGGCTATGGCCAGGCCATTCTACGAGGGGTCTCTGAGGCCCGCGGCACCTATATTTTAACCATGGATGCCGATCAATCGCATCCCACGGACTTTATAAAGAGCATGTGGGAGTCCCGCGACAAGGCGGAAATTGTAATCGCTTCCCGGTACGTTCCCGGTGGACACGCGGATCAACCAGCGTTCCGCTATTTCCTCAGCAAAGTCCTCAATGGGTTTTTCGGAAAAGGTCTCTCAATTCCGGTCAAAGATTTGTCGAGCGGATTTCGCCTCTATCGCAAACGCATTTTCGAGCGCATGGATCTGGAGTTCACCAATTTCGTGGTGCTTGTCGAGATTCTCCTCCGGACCTACGGCAAGGGGCTTCGTATCAAAGAAGTCCCGTTTCATTACGAACCACGTGGCTCCGGCGGTTCGCACGCGCGCATCCTCAAGTTTGGTATCGATTACCTGAGATTGTTTCGGCGTGTGTGGAAAATCCGCAACTCCGTACAGTTCCCAGACTATGATTGGCGTGCGCACAATAGCCGCATCTGGTTCCAGCGCTATTGGCAGCGCAAACGCTACGACATCATCATGGGATTCACGCCACCCTTCGTGTCCACCTGCGACGTCGGGTGCGGCAGCAGCCATATCCTCGCCGATCTTCCGCACTCGATCGGTGTGGACATGCGTCACGACAAGTTGGCTTTCATGCGCCGCACGAACAAAAAGCTGTTGCAGGCCAACGGCATGGTGCTGCCATTCCGCACCGGCGAGTTCGACTGCGTCATCTGTTCAGAGGTTATCGAACACATTC
Organism: uncultured bacterium; assembly: GCA_937928585.1. GTDB lineage: Bacteria > Hydrogenedentota > Hydrogenedentia > Hydrogenedentales > SLHB01 > JABWCD01. The sequence continues at coordinate 5,118 of CALEZK010000571.1, forward strand.
CCGATGAAGATGGGAAGCTCATCGATGAATTAACCCGAATCCTAAAGCCCGGCGGAACGCTAATTCTTGGCACGCCGGATTACGGTGGCTGGCAGTGGCCATTGATTGAGTGGGTGTATGGAAAGGTCGCCCCGGGGGCCTATGCCGACGAACACTGTACGTTTTACTCGTTCAACTCGCTCAAAGAGGCCCTCGAGAGCCGCGGATACCAAATTCTTGACCATGGCTATATCTGTAAGGCGGAATTGGTCTTTAAGGCCGTCTATCAGCCTAGAGCCGTTCCCGAGGTAATTCCTGTTGAGGTAAGCACTTCCGCATAAAGCGGCGGTTGGCAAGTCGAATTTCAACACGGAAACAGTTGACGCTTGTATCGTGGTGCTGGCATGATGGTACAATATGAGGCGGCTTGCTGGTTGGGGATGTGTCACGTAAGCCGGGTTAGCCGTATTTCAAGTAAGGAGTGGACTGCATGCTTCGGCCGCTGAAGTTCTTGGCTTTGCCCGTAGCCTTGGGGGTGCTTCTGTTGATGGGGACTGGCTGTCCTCCACCACCCAGTTATCTTCCCGCCTACATCGTCTCGACGACTTCGCTGGACTTCGGAACGAAAGATGAGAGCCTGAAGTTCAAAGTCTGGAAGAATTACACATCACAGTCCTTGCCCGAATTCTCTGTGCTAACCGGCGGCGTCGACTGGATTTCCGTAAGTCCCGAGTTTGGCAATAGCACCGGGCCGGATAATAAGCAAACCATTACCGTGACCATCGACCGCAGCAAAATGGACGCCGGCGTGAATACCGCTGACTTGACTATATCCGCCCTTGGAGTTGCAGACGTTAAGGTCACAGTGACGGCTACGGCCTCGCTAGTCGCTGATTTCTCCGCCGAGCCCGTCCTCGTAAACGTGAACCAGAACGTGCAATTTACTGATGAATCAACTGTGGCTTCCGAAGCAGGACCCATTATCAGTTGGCTCTGGACCTTCGGCGATGGCAAGCAAAGCTCTGCCCAGAATCCGAAACACAAGTATAAGAATCCCGGCACGTATCCCGTAACCCTTACGGTGCAGACGGCAACGCTCAGCGATACGGCAGTGAAGCAAAACTTCATCGTCGTTGAAGATGCCGGGGCGATCACCGCGGACTTCGTTGCTTCAGACACAACGCCCTCGGAGAACACAGAGGTGGATTTCTCCGATCTCTCGGTTCCCGGAAACGGCACAATTAATGAATGGTTCTGGAACTTCGGCGATGGTTTTACCAGCACCGAACAGAATCCGACCCACACGTACACGTCGATTGACCAATTTACTGTATCGCTGACCGTTGAAAACACCAGCGGTGAAAGCGATACGGAGATCAAGACCAATTACATTGACGTCCAACCGGTCGGACCAACGGCCGACTTTATCGCCGACAATCGCCTCCCCGTGGCCGGTTCGCAAGTGCAGTTCATCGACCTGTCCGAACCCGGTTCTTCTCCGATTACAAACTGGTTCTGGAATTTTGGCGACGGCACCTCGAGTATTGCGCAAAGCCCGATTCATATTTACAATGCGGCAGGTTCCTACACCGTATATCTTAGTGTGACGACGGTTGTCGGTAGTAATGCCAAAACTGAAACGAATTACATCGTCGTAAGCCCTGCACCGTAGATAACTTGGGATTTAGCTGATAGCCCATCGCCCCTGGATAGAGGCGATGGGCTTCTTAATTCTTAGCTTCTCGAGTTAGTCGACCAGTGGAACAGTGCGTTTCTCTCGCGCGCTCATCACCGCGGAATCGACGATCTGCTGCCCAATCCGCGCAATGGCGGGGGAGAGTGGGCCTTCAATTGGAGTGCCCGATTCCAAATGATGAATCAAGTATTGCACGGGATTCTCAAATGGCGGTTCGAGTACGTCCACGGGAATGTCGCGGCCTTCGACGCAGTCACGAGTTTGGACGCGGACCGTCCGCTCGTAATCGTAACTGCTGATGGTGCCTTCTGTACCTTTTATGACGAATCCACACTTGGGCTGCGGTTGATGGGTCCAAGGGTCCGTGAACGTCCCCCAACGCGTTTCAAATTTGGATAAGCCC
>CALEZK010000572.1 GCA_937928585.1 uncultured bacterium
GATATACACTATCCTCGCAGACGTAAACAATATTTAACTAACATATATTCCCCGCCTGCCCGGCTATCTTGTCCATCTTGACAAGTCTTTCTTGATCATACATACTAGTTGGTATGCAAGCGAGAACTCCACAGTATTCAACCGATTCCAAACGTGGTTTGCCCCCGCAAACTCCTGGCAACTACGATAGTTCCCGTCAAATCATTGTGGACACTGCCTTCGAAATTCTCTGGCAGAAAGGGTACAACGGCACCCGCGTAGATGAGATCATAGAACGGACTCCGTTCACCAAGGGCGCTTTCTACCACCATTTTCCGTCAAAAAAAGCCCTAGTGAGCGCGGTAATCGACGAAATCATTGGCGGCATGATGCACAAACGGTGGGCAACACCTTTGAAGCAGAGTACAACTCCCCTTGCCACACTGATTGCATTGCTCGACGGATGCCGGCGCGATGGCGAGAAGGGGGTGAGACGGGGCTGCCCCTTGAACAATCTCGCCCAGGAGCTCTCGTGTACTGATGACGAAATTCGCGCCCAAGTAAACAATTACTTTCAAGAGTGGATTGCTGCTTTCGAAGATGCGATTGCGCGAGCGCAACTCCTTGGCCAAGCCAAGGCAGATGTAACTCCCCGTGTCGTGGCCATTCGTATCGTGGCAGCATACGAAGGTGCCGTGTCACTGGCGAAAGCGGCGCGGGATCCGGAAGCCCTGAACGTCGTCCTGGATAATTTGATCGCGTACCTCCGAGGTCTTCAATCCCCGCCCCACCTAGTCGACTTGGACGCTACGAATCAGACAAATCCTACTATCTGAGTGAGGGAAACGTGAATACACTGAAGTTTATGGACATCGACGCTCCCGAATTTATCGAACAAGGTCCAATGTTGATTGCGGGGCTGAGCGACCGCTTCACAAGGGCGACGAGCGTGGAAATTCCAATGTTATGGTCCCATTTCGCAGCACATGTGGGGAAGATTCAGGATGTAATCGATGGACCGGCGTATGGCGTATGCAGCAATTCCGATCCCGAGTGTGGATTCGATTATCTCGCGGGGGTCGAAGTCACGCGGACCGATCGCTTGCCGGATTCATTCACCCAAATCCAACTCACACCCCAGCGCTATGCCGTATTCTCGACACAGGAGCATATCTCCGCCATTCAGGAGTTCTTTTACACAATATTCAATAAATTCCTTCCCGAGTCGGGGCTTGTTCCCTCGAGCGATCCAAACTTTGAACGGTATACAGAAACCTTTGATCCGACTTCTGGTAATGGCGGATACGAAATCTGGGTCCCGCTGTCCAAATAGACTGACGGGGTAATCGAATCACAACGCATGGGAGACCACGATTAATGAAATACGTCGACGGATATGTCTTTCCTGTCCCGAAGAAAAATGTCGAGCAATATCGGCGCATCGCAAGGAAAGCCGGAAAAGTCTGGCGCGATCACGGAGCCCTCGAATACCGCGAGTGCGTTGGGGAAGACTTGAAGATTAAGACGATGGTGCGGTTCCCTGCGCTCGTAAAGACCAAGCAGGGTGAAACGGTGTTCTTTTCATGGATAGTGTTCAAATCGAAGAAGCACCGGGACGCTGTCAACGCCAAGGTCATGAAAGATCCGCGGATGGCAGCCATGGGCTGCGAAGACGTGGGTTTCGACTATAGGCGCATGGCGTATGGCGGCTTTGAAGTGCTTGTAGACCTTTGAGGCATCTTGACACCGCGCGACAAACCGACTATATTACCAATTGGTTAATTAACTTGGTGGTTAAAAATGGCGGCCGATCAACTTAGCATGACTTTCGGGGCCCTCGCCGATCCCACCCGCAGGGCGATCCTGGCAAGGCTTGCAACCGGCGAATCCTCGGTGAAGGAGTTGGCAAAGCCCTTCGCCATTAGTCTGCCTGCTATCACAAAACACCTGAAAGTCCTCCAAAGGGCTGGCCTGATAACCCAAGGCCGACAAGCCCAATGGCGGCCGTGCCGCCTCGAAGCGGCCCCCCTCCAGGAAGTGGCATCGTGGGTCGATGAGTATCGCCGCTTTTGGGAAGAGCGACTCGATAGACTCGATGTCTATCTGAGGGAGTTGCAGGCCACGGAATCGTCTTCAGAAACGCAACGAATCAAGCATGGCGCGCGGCCGCGCAAGCGTGCCCCGCGAAAACGCTGACAGACTTTCGAGCACGGGAGAGGGTAAATTTTGATGAGTGGTGCACCACACAACATGACAAATGTTTCAGATCGCGAGATTGTAAACACTCGGTTGTTGAATGCACCGAGAGCGTTGGTCTTCAAAGTCTGGACGAATCCCGACGACATCGGGAAATGGTGGGGTCCAAACGGTTTCACAACGACCACGCACGAAATGCGCGTGGAACCCGGCGGATGTTGGCGCTACATCATGCACGGGCCCGATGGCACGGACTATGACAATAGAGTCGATTATCTCGAGGTTGTGGCGCCGGAACGCATCGTGTATCTGCACGGCGAACGGGAAAACGATCCAAATCAGTTTCACGTGACCGTTACGTTTGACGAACACGAAAACAAGACAAAATTGACGATGCGAATGGTGCTCAAGTCGCCGGAGGAATTGGAGCGGGTTAAAGCCTTCGGCGCGGTCGAAGGTGGCATTCAGACGATTAATCGCCTCGAGGCGCTGCTCGCAGAACTGACTTCCGGAATTTCGCAATGAGATTACAGACCAATCACTGGGAAAGGGTACGGTCATGAGTAAAGTTCGGGTGCTGGTGGGGACGCGCAAGGGCGCTTTCATCTTGGAATCTGACGGCAAGCGGGAGAAATGGGACGTGAGCGGTCCACACTTTGCCGGATGGGAAATCTTTCATATGAAAGGCTCGCCCGTCGACAAGGATCGCATTTACGTTTCCCAGACCAGCGGTTGGTTCGGTCAGATTATTCAACGCTCCGACGATGGCGGCAAAACCTGGTTCCAGCCGGGCACTCCCGCGGGTGAAGTCAATCTCTCGCCAGAAGGCTTCCCAATGGGTGAGAGCAATAAGTTTGTATATGACGAGGCCGCTGCACCGCTGACGACCCACATGTGGTACGACGGCACGCAACATCCGTGGGAGTTCAAACGCGTTTGGCACATTGAACCGTCGCTTTCGGATCCCGACACGATCTTTGCGGGCGTCGAGGATGCCGCGATGTTTCGCTCAAAAGATGGCGGAAAAACCTGGCAAGAGATGGCTGGCCTGCGCGGCAATGGGACTGGCTCGCAATGGGCGCCCGGCGCGGGCGGGCTTGGGCTGCACACGATCATCATCGACCCATCGAACGAAGATCGCATGTACGGCGCGATTTCTTCCGCGGGATGTTTCCGTACGGACGATTGCTGCAAGACCTGGAAGACGATCACAAAGGGCCTGACTTCGCTGTACATTCCCGATCCCAATGCCGAGATCGGCCATTGCATTCACCGCATTGCGATGCATCCGTCACGTCCGAATACCTTGTTCATGCAAAAGCATTGGGACGTATGCCGCAGCGATGATGCGGGCGAGTCGTGGTACGAAGTAAGTGGCGATTTGCCGAGCGATTTCGGGTTTCCCATCGACGTGCACGCGCACGAACCGAACACAGTATTCGTCGTGCCGATCAAAAGCGACTCGGAACACTACCCCCCCGAGGGCAAGCTGCGCGTGTATCGCAGCAAATCGGGCGGCATGGATTGGGAGCCGATGACGAAGGGGTTGCCGCAGGAGAATTGCTACGTGAACATTCTGCGCGACGCGATGTGCGTCGACAACCTCGACGATTGCGGCGTCTACTTCGGCACTACCGGCGGACAAGTCTATGCTTCGAGAAACGGCGGCGATACATGGGATGCAATCGTGCGTGATCTCCCTCCGGTGCTTTCCGTCGAGGTTCAGGTGTTGAAGTAGCAGTGAAGCTCGCGCAGGAGTCATGAAACATGCAGGGCATTTCCCCATGTATCTGGTTTAACAACAACATCGAGGAAGCCGTGAATTGCTATACAATGCTGTTCGCCAATTCCTCAATCGGGAAAATTGCGCATTACCAAAAAGAAGCCGCGGCTATTTCCGGTCAACCCGAAGGCGCAATCCTTACGATGGCGTTTCGGCTGGCCGGGCAGGACTTCCTGGCGCTCAACGGTGGACCTTACTATTCCCTGACACCGGCGATCTCGTTCTTTGTCAGTTGCGACACGGAAGCCGAACTCGATGCATTATGGGCCGGCTTGTCGGAAAACGGCATGGCGCTCATGCCGCTCGCCGAATACCCGTTCAGCAAGAAATTCGGCTGGCTTCAGGACCGCTTCGGCGTTTCGTGGCAATTGAACCTCGCGCCGCGAAAACAGAAGATAGCGCCCTTTTTCTTGTTCGTGAAGGAGCAACACGGACGCGCCGCGGAAGCCATGGAATTTTTCACATCGGTCTTCGAAGGAGGGAAAACTGGCTCCATCGAACGCTTTGGCGCGGGCGAACACGAACCGGAAGGCAGCGTCAAGCACGGCATCTTTGAGCTGGCCGGCCAAGAATTCATGGCCTCGGAAAGCGCCATGAATCATGCGTTCACATTCACAGGCGCCATCTCGCTGATGGTGTATTGTGATTCGCAACACGAAATCGACCACTACTGGTATACCCTGATCAGCGGCGGCGGAAAAGAAAGTATGTGTGGATGGCTTGAGGACAAATTCGGCATATCCTGGCAAATCGTCCCGACGTGCCTGGATAAGCTGATGGCAGATCCCAAGCGTGGCAATCGCGTGATGCAGGCCCTGCTTCAAATGCGGAAGCTGGATATCGACGCGTTGAAAAAAGCGCACGGCGAAGCATGATGTGCCGCGTCACGGAGAAGTTATGCCCACAATTCGCGTAGTGCTGCCAACGCACTTAAAAACGTTGTCGCGTGTTAGCGGTGAAGTCGTTTTGGAACTGGACGGCGTCGTAACCCAGCGCACCGTGCTTGATGCGCTCGAAGCAAAGTATCCAATGCTGTGCGGAACGATTCGCGATCATGTTACGAAAAAACGACGTGCTTTCATCCGTTTCTACGCGTGCGAACAGGATTTCTCAAACGAATCACCCGACGCACCGTTGCCCGAAGCCGTAGTCAATGGCTCGGAGCCGTACCTCGTAGTCGGCGCAATGGCCGGTGGTTAAGGGACCGATGAATTGACGAACCGCCACAAAAATGAATCGTCTCTTCCCGAGTTGTCGGCTGCGGAAATAGCCCGTTACAGCCGTCACTTGATCATGCCGGAAGTTGCCATGGAAGGGCAGCAAAAGCTAAAGGCTGCCAAGGTCCTGCTAGTTGGCGCGGGCGGGCTTGGCTCTCCCCTCGCCCTGTATCTCGCCGCTGCCGGCGTCGGCACTATCGGCATTGTCGATTTCGATGTGGTCGACTTTTCGAATTTGCAGCGACAGGTGCTCCACACAACAGCCGACGTAGGCCGACGCAAGATCGATTCCGCGGCCACGCACCTGCGTGCGCTGAATCCGGAAATCGAAATACAAACGTACGAAACGCGCATTACCTCGGCGAATGCAATGGAGCTGATTCGCCCATATGACATCGTGATTGACGGTACTGATAATTTTCCAACGCGGTATCTCGTGAATGATGCGTGCGTGCTACTGGGCAAGCCGAATATCTATGGGTCCATTTACCGATTCGAAGGACAGGCCTCTGTCTTCGCGCCGCCACTCGGGCCCTGCTATCGCTGCCTGTTCGCGGAACCGCCGCCACCGGGGATGGTCCCGAGTTGTGCCGAAGGCGGCGTGCTCGGAATTTTGCCGGGCGTCATTGGGTGCATTCAGGCAACGGAAACGATAAAGCTGATACTTGGCAATGGCACGCCGCTTATCGGACGGCTATTGCTCTACGACGCACTGGAAATGAAATTCCGCCAGATCAAAATTTCCCGCAACCCCGACTGTCCTCTGTGCGGCGACTCCCCCACTATCACCGGGTTGATCGACTACGAGCAGTTCTGTGGTATCCGCGGTGAGGAGTCCCCCGCTGTTTCCGAATCAGCACAAGAGGAAGTGTCGGTTTCCGAATTAAAGGCAAAAATGGATCGCCGGGATGATTTCGACATCCTTGACGTGCGTAATCCGGAGGAGTGGCGCATTTGCCGCATTGAAGAGGCGATTCTCATCCCACTCGGCGAACTCGCAGCGCGTTTGAACGAACTCGATCCAGCGCGAGAAATCCTGGTCCATTGCAAGAGTGGCGCGCGCAGCGCAAAGGCCGTTGAACTCTTGCGTGCATCCGGCTTCGCCAGCGCAAGAAACGTCAAAGGTGGAATTCTCGCATGGGCGGAAGAAATTGACCCGTCAATACCGACTTACTGAGCAGACGGCAACAACGACGTTCAATGAAACCATGGAGAGAGAGCGTGTCCTTGCAAACCGACGAAGCAGCAACCGCCAACCAAAGTGCACAATCCGAACCTGCCAGGAGAAAGTCCATGCTACTCGTTTACGTGTTGCTAGCGGTGCTCGCAATAGCAGGTGTCTTGGCAGCCGTCGTCGCATCCCGACCGAGCGAGTTCACGTTGTCTCGCAAAGCGACGATCAATGCCTCACCGTCCTCCGTGTTCGAACATGTGAACGATTTCCACAAGTGGGGCGGCTGGTCCCCTTGGGAAAAACTGGATCCCAATCTGAAAAGAACCTACGAAGGACCCGACTCGGGCGTCGGAGCGCGCTATAGCTGGGCCGGCAACAACCAGGTCGGCGAGGGCCGCATGACCATCCTCGAGAGCGTTCCCGCAGAGAAAATCGTGATCGATCTGGAATTCCTCAAGCCATTCGCCGCAAGAAACACCACGGAGTTCCTCTTCACTCCCGATGGCAGTGGCACCACCGTAACGTGGACGATGACTGGCAAGAACAACTTCATGGCAAAAGCCATGGGGCTACTCATGGACATGGACAAAATGATTGGCGGTCAATTTGAGCAGGGGCTCTCGCAAATGAAGGCCGTTTCGGAAGGCACTGCTGAATAAAGCCTGCAGGCCTGTTTCGAGTCTTAGTACAACGCAAACGCAAAGTCTCCACAAGGATTTTCCTATAAATGAACGAGCAACATGAGCCAGCGCCTACTGCGCTTGATCCTTCGCAGCGCGCCGACCACCCTGCTGATCGCGTTCTGCTAATCGAGCGAGTGTTCGACGCCCCGCCCAGTCTTGTTTTCGCTGTATGGAGCAAACCGGAACACCTTGTGAACTGGTGGGGCCCGAAGGACTTCACCCTCCCGCATTGCATCACCGATTTTCGCGTCGGCGGTGAATATCGATTCTGCATGCGTGCACCCGATGGAATCGATCACTGGGTTTGGGGAAAGTACATCGAAATCGTCGAGCCAGATCGAATCGTATTCACCTGGGAGCGAGAGGACGAGAATGGACATGCCAAGCAAAGTACGATTGTAACCGTTACGTTCGAAAATGCAGACGGCAAGACAAGATTCAGGCTCCATCACGCTGTATTTGGCACGACATTCGACAGGGACGATCACCGCCACGGTTGGGGCGAATGTCTCGACAGGCTTGCGGCATACGTTTCAACAGGCCGCGTTTAAGTACGGCGAACCGCGAAATAACCCCATCAAAACAAACCATAGGGAAAACTTGGATATGGCTAACGAAACGGTCTCCACAACTCCTTCCACGAAAGTGCTCTGGGCCGGCCGCGTCATCAGTGCGCTTATCGTACTCATGCTTCTCTTCAGCGCTGGCATGAAACTGGCCCAGCCAGCGCAGGTGACGACCGAATTTGCCCGGCTTGGATATGACGAGGACCTCGCCGTGGGCATCGGAATCCTCGAAATCGCATGTACCGTTCTGTACGCGATTCCACAAACCGCCCCTGTCGGCGCAATCCTGCTCACCGGCTACCTAGGCGGCGCGACGGCTACCCACCTCCGAATTGGTGATCCGTTCATCCCGCCTGTCGTCATCGGCGTGCTGGTCTGGGCTGGCCTCTTCCTGCGGGACCCGCGGATTCGGGCGTTGATTCCTTTTCGTAAGTAGCTAATTTATAAAGACTTAAATTACTTGGAGATGCAGTCGAACTCCGTTGGATTGTCCTGCCCGCTCCCAAAAGAATCTGCTTTTCAGTTTCGGTCGTTTCCTGTATACTTAACGGTAGACAGGCACACGCCCTGCCAATAACCCAGAAGGGGTTTCAGCCATGAAATCGTCATATGTCTCCTCCATCAAAAAACGTACCGCGAAGACCGTGCTGAACGTGATTGCGTTCGAAAAAAAGTCTTTTGATTCGCTCGCCGATCGCGTAGGGGATCTGCAGGCACGCGCCGACAAGGCAGTATTGCGGCGCGTCGAATCCGCAGCATGGATGCCACAGGAAGGCAAAATGCTCGTGGCAGAGTGGCTCCATACCCTCAAAAGAGGTCGCACCGATCTGCGCAAGTCCGTGGCGTTGACCTTGGATCTTTCGTCCAAATTCGTCGAACGCGTCACGGAACCCGTCGCGAAAACGAAAAAACGCAGGACCGTTTCGCGAAAGAAAAAGGCGGTCGCGCGCGTAGCGACCGCATAGCTGTCTCTTCCAACGCGCAGGCACGTTGCATTGCGTCGTGGCGCTTCGCATAATAGCGCGCAGCGCAGTACGGAGGGTTACCTGTGTCACGGACGACGGAAGTAAAACGTGCCTATCCTTGGACGGACGTTATCGACGGTACGGAAATCACATTCGATCTCATGGCGCGCTCCGATACCGCGGCGTTCCTTGCTTTCGCGAAATCCTTGCGCGCCGAAGACCTGATGTTTCTTCGCCTCGACATCACGCAGCCGGAGACGGTCGAGAACTGGGTAAAAAACATTGAGGAAGGCCGGACCATTACGGTTCTCGCCCGTGACGGCGACGCAATCATCGGATATGGCACGCTTCACTACAATGAAACGTGGTGGACGCGTCACCTGGGCCAAATCCGCATCTTGGTGCAAAGCGAGCGGCGGAAACTCGGCCTCGGTCGAAAGCTCGCCGTGGAGCTATTCCAGCTTGCGCGGGAGAAGAATCTCCACCGCATCTTTGTGCAAATGGCGGCAGACCAGCCGCACGTGCGCCAATTGTTTGAGGACATGGGATTCCGGGCGGAAGCCTTACTGACGGATTGGGTCATGGATCGCGACAGCCGTACCCACGACCTCTTAATCATGTCGCACCATGTCGGCGATTTCGGTAGCTAATCGGAGCGAGAGCTGGGCGGCTACAGCGCGCGTAAGACCTACCTGTTCTCAACAAGATCGGTACGGAGGACCGTCGTGAGTGATACCTGAAAAGGAAACTCATGGGCTAACGCGCAAATTGCTCTCGATCCTCTCCGTCGCATTGTTATTCGCTGGCTCATTCAAAGAGATTCCCGTTTTGTTTCCACTCGTCGGATTCCTCTGCCTTGTATCACGCATTTGCCTGCGCAAAAAAACGACAACCGCCAGACCTGCACGCGCAGCACTCCAGAATGCAGTCCTCTCGCTTGTATCTATCTCTTTGTCTCTGCTTGCGGTAGAACTCACGGTCCGGCACTTCTTCGTGGATATCGTCAAGCACCCGTCCATCTACATGCATCATCCCGATCATATCTTCGCCTTGCGACCAAACAGCGCCGGCGCGCACACCATCACCAGCAACAGCCGATTGCCGCACACCGTTAAAGTCTCCATTTCCAACCAGGGGCTCCGTGATCGTGAGTATGGCCCCAAACGACCCGATGAATTCCGAATCCTCGTTCTCGGCGATTCGTATACGATGGGCCACGGGCTGACTCCCGGCGAAACCTATCCGAAAGTGTTGGAATTGTTGTTGAACGCCAAGAATGCGTCGCCTCGGATTACCGTAATCAATGCAGGTGCAAGCGGCTATTCTCCTTGGCAGGAACGCGGAATGCTGGTGGAACGTGGTTTGCCCTTGAATCCGGATCTGGTAATCCTGCAACTCTTCCCCGCAAACGACATAGCCGGATGTTACGCACGCGAAAATGCGCGACTCAACGCAATCCACCCCGATTGGGAAAGACGTCTGGAACTCTACCGGCGTTACGCGGAACTGCCCGCGCGCATCGAAATCGCGGCGCAACAACACTTCACCACATACGCGCATCTCGCCACTCTCGGAAGCGGGAATCCGCCTCTCTACAATTTTCTCGCGTCGCTCCGCTTGTTCCCAAAGTCCACACGAATAAATATTGTGCCGCTTTCGAACCGGCAACCGGAGCGCGAAGCATGCCTGGATTCTTGGTATCCCGATCTTGAAAAGGCATGGAAATGCTTTGTAGACGACCTCGCGGGCATAAAATCAATCTGCGACGAAAAAAATATTCCTCTAATCGCGTTCTGCCACCCGGACAGCATGTCGATACAGGATTCGTTCTGGTCGGCCCTCAATGATGGACGCGATGTCAACCGATACATTCCGCACAAGGATATCGATGAAACAGAGAAGGCGCTTTACAGGTTAGACATACGATTCATTCGCATGGGCGCAAGAATGGCCATGAAATCGCCGATGACGCCCTTGTTCTACACTTACGACGGCCATTTCTCGCCAAAAGGAGCGCATGTTGTCGCGCAGGTGCTGGCTGAAGTAATAGAGAAAGATTTTCTTGCTGGAAAGTAGACAGACGCCTTGGTCTGGAAGGTGCCTCTACAACCGGTTAAACCCGTTTAACGCCGCAACGCGATACCCTTCCGCCATCGTAGGATAATTGAAGGTGGTGTTCAGAAAATACAGCAGGGAGTTGGCGTCGCCTTTTTGCGACATGATCGCCTGTCCAATGTGAATAATCTCCGATGCATTCGAACCAAAACAATGCACGCCAAGTATCTCCAGGGTCTCCCGATGAAAGAGCAGCTTGATCATGCCTACGGTTTGCCCCGTGATCTGCGCGCGCGCGAGACTCTTGAACTGTGCATGCCCAACTTCATACGGAATCTTCGCCTGCGTAAGTTCGCGTTCGGTTTTCCCCACGGAACTAATCTCCGGCGAGGTATAAATACCCGTGGGGATATCCCGAATGAGTTCCGGCTCGTCTTCACCCAATATGCTGGTCGCCGCATACCGCCCCTGCACATAGGCCGCGCTGGCAAGTTGCGTCTTGCCGGTCACGTCGCCCGCCGCGTAAATATGCGGTTGTGAGGTCTGAAACTTCTCGTTGACGATGATCTGCCCGCGCGCGTTTGGCGTAATCCCCAGCGCTTCTAGATTCATGTCCTCCGAGTTGCTTTGCCGCCCGTTGGCCCACAACAAAATATCCGACTTGAGTTGCTTCCCGGATCGCAGATGAAGCACTACTTCGGAATCGCGACCTTCAACCTGCGCGCAAGATTCCATATGACGTATCAACACGCCCCGATCCCGCAAGTGATAGCTCAACGCATCGGTGATCTCATCGTCCAGAAACTCGAGCAAGCGTTCTCGTGTGTTTACCAGGTTCACTTTCACGTCGAGATTCCGAAACATCGATGCATACTCGCAGCCAATCACGCCGGCACCATAGATTGTGATCGAGCGCGGCGTTTGCTTGAGGCTCAAAATGGTATCGCTGTCAAAAATACGCGGATGCGAAAAGTCTATCTCCGCGGGTCGCAGCGGCCGCGCACCCGTAGCGATAACGATGTAGTCCGCATGCAAAAGCACAGGGTCGGAACCGTTGTGACGCACCTCGACGGTGTTCGGATCTACAAAACGAGCCACTCCGCGATATAGGTGAACGCCATTGCGATCATAGAAGTTCCGACGCATGTTGACCTGACGCTCAATCACCGAGGCCGCGCTCTTGCGGAGTTGCGGAAAGGATAGGTTCAGCGATACCCCCGCTTCGCGAAAAAGCGGGTTGTTGTTCGCCGAGGTCATAACGTAGATCGCGTGTCGAAGGGCTTTGCTGGGAATTGTCCCCAGATGGGTGCAGTTGCCGCCCACCTGCGGCATCCGCTCAACGACGGCTACTGTCTTGCCGCCTTTGACGGCCTGCATTGCCGCGCCTTCCCCAGCGGGACCAGTGCCTATCGCCAAAATATCTACGTGTTGCATCGTGTCCAAGTCGGGCATACCTTCCCCAAATTCATAGCTGCCCGGCTAAGCGCAGACGATACCACGTCAACACCCATCTTTCCAAGGAT
>CALEZK010000573.1 GCA_937928585.1 uncultured bacterium
GCCCTGCGCAGCGCGCCTGACGCGGCACAGGGTGGCGAATCCTAATTAAAAGGCTACGCACGTAGACGCTCACGTAGATGCACTTTCGGACGCGGGTTCGATTCCCGCCGCCTCCACCATTAAGTTGTCATGCAAAAACACTTGCATGACATATGGCATCCAGCATCGTCCCGCCGCAATCATCGGTTTACTATGCAGTGAACTCTTTCCCGCAAATGACCTGCGACGACCGGCCATGTTGATGCTAAAACCCGTTGCACAGTTATTGCACTTTCCGAAAGCGTGTTGCGAACACATCTAATACGATTTCGCGCTCGGTGTTCCGAATGTCACAGCCATGTCAATAGTTCGGCTGAAACAACTTTGACGTTGGCCCCGCACGTAATACCACTCTCGTCTCCGCGGCTGAAGCGCGTTGATTTGAACTGGGCACGGCTACGCCGCGAACACCGAATACCGCGACCGCTTGCCGGCAGGCCGCCAAGGCATGCAATAAGCACTTGAGCGTTTTGTCTATGCGGCAACCAAAACCTCAATTGGATTTTGTGCCTTTGGCGCGTGTACATGATTCGCATGTAGTAGCATGTATACTTTCGCCCCATGGATCCGTTTAACGACAAGCGCGGGGCGTCTCATGTCCGGCGGAGGGGATTTGTCACCACACGTTGGAGCATTGTGATCGCTGCGGGGCAGGACGAGTCTTCGTTGTCGCGTGATGCACTCTCGGTTTTATGCAATACGTATTGGTATCCGCTATACGCGTATGCGCGAAGACGGGGTTGCGGTGTCGAGAAGGCGGAAGACCTTACCCAAGGATTCTTCACGCGGTTTCTGGAAAAGAACGATGTGGCAGATGCGGACCGGACAAGGGGTAAGTTTCGTAGTTATCTTCTCGCGTCGTTCAAGCACTATCTCGCAAACGAACACGACCGTGAACATGCCGTAAAACGGGGCGGTAAGGCCGAACTTGTTCACCTCGATTTGACCGACGCTGAGCACAAGTACAATTCTGGGATGTCACATGGCCTGACGCCGGATCAGGAATACGACAAGCAATGGGCACTCGCTGTCCTTGATGGAGCGCTCGAGCGCTTGGCCAACGAATACGCCGCCGAAGGAAAAGCGCAGCTCTTCGCGCAGTTGCGCGCATACCTTCCCGGGTCAAATGCAGAGTTGACGTACCGGCAGTGTGCGGAAGCGCTGGCCATGTCCGAGGCCGCCGTGAAAATGGCCGTGCTCCGGATGCGGAAGCGGTACCGGCAGGTGCTTCGCAAACAAATCGCGGACACCCTAGCCGATCAGGATTCCGTCGACGAGGAAATTCGGTATCTGTTGCATGTGATTGGTTCATAACGGTCTCCTGTCCTTGCGTTACCTTTTCTTTGGTTCTTCTTCAGTATGGGGTAGAGACAATATCCTGGTTTGGAGAGCAAGGCCATGAACAACGAAACAAACACCTGCCCGCAGTGCGGTTCCGCCATTCCCGATGGCGCGCCGGAGGGTCGCTGCCCGAAGTGCATGCTGCGCGCGGGGCTGACAGATGAAGGTAGGTACCGCGAAGGCGGTCCATTGTTTGAGGGTGACCGTAACCTCCTGTTTGGCGTGTTCGCGGTGCAACTGCGGAAAGTCACGCCGCAAGAGGTCATGGCGGCGGCAGGGGCCTGGGCGGCGGACGCATCCAAGGACATCCCCACGCTCCCAGGCCTATGTGGAGTTCATCGCGCGGCTGGTGGACGAAGCGGTCCGCGCACACGGCGGAGACATCGAAGCGACGCTCAACACGCTCGGCGGCGACCAAGTGCTCCAGGCCACGTTTGGCAATTCCATTGACCTGACCCGGCACCGGTACGGGGCGGCGGGTTCTCCGGTGTATCTGGACGGGACGATAGACCCGGACTCGGTGCCCGGCGTGCAGGAAACGCCCGGTCGTTACACGCACGTCAGCGAACACGCGCGCGGCGGCATGGGCCGGGTACTCCTCGTGCACGAC
>CALEZK010000574.1 GCA_937928585.1 uncultured bacterium
TTGGCGTGCAGCGTGAAGCGGTCCCAAATATTGCGAACACACCTATTGACTGGACGGTTCTTGACGCGATCGCTGCGCAAGACGGGCTCGTCCGGGTCGGTTTTGAAGAATTGTACGACAGTATCGAAGACGATCTGAGTTTTTATTCACCACTTCGCGCGGAACACACGGAAGGAAAACCGTGGAGCAAGCCGCTTATCCGTTTTTTCCACATATCCGATGCGCAAATCCGGGACGAGCGTATTCACCGCGAGTTTAAGGAGCGATGGCAGCTAAAGATCGCGGACAAGGTGATTGGCGTGTCGAAGCGCAATCCCTATGTTGACAGTTACGATACGTTGACGTTTGCTTCATTCATAATTGCGGGAAAAAAGAAGATCGCCGTCGAGGGAGAAGGGTTCATCGCCTTTACGGGAGACATGCTTGATATTTCCACTTCGACAGAAATGATCGAAGCGATGAACGTGCTGCGCGCGGTAGAAGAGGCAGACAAAAATAATCAGCGGAATTTCTACTCCATTCCAGGGAACCACGATGGACTCATCTTCGGTAATGTGTCCGATTATCTTTCATTTATGTGGAACCTTGGCATCAGCCGAACGGAATTTGTGCTGGGTCACATGGCGGTTGGAATGGAGATGGGAACGCCAACTCCATACGGATTCGGCTATGAGCACAACGAAATCATCAAGCATGCGGGAAGCATTCTCGCGAAGATTGGGACGCGCCAGGAAAACTGGGACAAAGGCGGCAACGACGATGCGTCCAGCCCGCTGGCGCAGATCGCGGGACTTAAGCGAATGGATTATGTTCGCTGGCATTGCGAAGACATTCAGGCTGTCTTGAGGTATCCATTGGAAGCGAGGTTTATGCAATCTGCCGAATCCGTCAAACTGAACTCTGAATCGGATGCCGTACAGTTGCGGGAATTGGAAACACAACGCTTATCGAACCCGACGCGGGTCCCCATTACAGTTCCGGGCGCATATCGGCAGTCCGTGCGGGTGCGCGAAAATGCGGAGATTGGTCTGCAAACGGGATATTACTCTTGGTGCGCGCCACTATTGGAAGAGATAACAGGAATCTCGCAGGTACGATATATTTCGCTCGATACGAGGTCGCACCTGTGGTCGGGCGGCGATATCGATGCAGTACAGTTGCTTTGGTTGTACCGCGAACTAGTCGAGGCGAACGCGAACCGAGAAGTCGTGGTATTTTTTGCGCACCATTCACCCGGCAAGATTTCCGCCAATAACGAATCGCGGAAGGCGATGAAGCGCCTACTCGCGGCGTTTCCAAACGTGATCGGATATTTCTATGGTCATTCTCACTGGAACGAAGTCGACAATGACCGCAAGGAATACGATGTTCCATTGATTCAAACGGGTTCCATGGCGGATTTTCCGCAGATGGGGCGGTGGATCAACATCTATGCAGATGAAAATGCGGTTAGCGATGGCGTACGGTTTCGGATCTCGTGGAATTTTGCGCGACCGTCCTTTCGCGAAGATTCCGGGATTCCGGTGCATATGATGCTGGACGCGAGCCGTATCGACTCGCGAAAAGAACATCAGCAGAAGACCCGCTTCCCGCGCAGTCCCATAAAGCGAATGAACGACTGCAACTGCGAGAAGTCTGACAGTCCGCCAGATTGGGAGCGGTTCATCTATGAGTGTCTGCGGCCTGGCTATCTCGACACGGATGTGCGGTTTATAGCGGAGCCGCCATCGCCAGAGCGCCTTTTGGGAGAGCCGCTTTACCGGGAGGGGGTGGCGTGGCGCGAATGGCTCGGACTTGACGATTTTCCGGCGGATAGGCATGCTTCTTGACTGGAGTTAGACAGCCAACACAATCAGTAGAGAGTTGGTCCTCATGCCAGACCGCATTACGGGTAGTAGGATTCGTAACACGTCCATTTCCGGGGCGTGGCTGAATTCTGCATTCGCAATTCTTTCGCTCATCCTTTCAATTGTTTCCGTCAGCACGTCGGCTTCGGCGCAGGAGTTCGACTTTTTTGAGCAGCATGTGCGGCCGGTTCTGATCGAGCACTGCTATCAATGCCACAGTGCCGAGAGCACGGTGCTGAAAGGCGCGTTGTTGCTTGATTCGCGCGAGGGCGTTTTGAAAGGCGGCGTGTCGG